>CAMCEP010000398.1 GCA_945873675.1 Asaia bogorensis | reverse complement strand
TGACGTGGAAATTCCGGCCATTCATCCAGGAACAAAACGCCGCGATGCGCCAGGCTGATTTCGCCCGGCTTGGCGCGCGACCCGCCACCGACAAGCGCAGGCATGGAAGCGGAATGATGCGGCTCCCGGAATGGAGGGCGCGTCACCAGCCGCCCGCCTTGCAGCAGGCCTGCGATGGAATGCACGAGGCTTACTTCCAAAGCCTCGGCCGGCGACAGATCTGGCAGCAAAGCGGACAGCCGCGCCGCCAGCATGGATTTACCTCCGCCAGGCGGGCCAATCATCAACAAGTTATGGCCGCCCGCCGCTGCAATTTCCAAAGCGCGCTTCGCGGTTTCCTGCCCCTTCACATCGGAAAGACAAGGGCCTGAAGGTGGCGCTGCATCCAGCTTTGGCGCTTCCGGCGCGCGCAACACCTGCACGCCCTTGAAGTGATTGAGCAGCGCGGGAAGATCAGGCGCGGCGAGCACTTCAATCTGCCCGGCCCAGGCCGCTTCACCGCCCTGCGCGGCAGGGCAGATCAGCCCCAATTCACGCGCCGAGGCACCAAGGGCTGCCGGCAGCACGCCCGCCACGGGCATGATGGCGCCATCCAGCGACAGCTCCCCAAGTGCAGCGAAACCCGCCAATTCATCGCGCGGCAGCACATTCATCGCGGCCAGTACGGCAAGCGCAATGGGCAGATCGAAATGGCTGCCTTCCTTGGCGATATCAGCGGGGGCCAGGTTCACCAGCACGCGCTTGGGCGGCAGAGAAAGCCCCATGCCCAGCAAGGCCGCGCGCACCCTTTCCCGGCTTTCCGCGACTGCCTTATCGGGCAGGCCGACCACCAGGAAGGCCGGGAGGCCAGGGGCGATTTGTACCTGCACCTCCACCGCCTGGGCGTCGATCCCAGCGAAGGCGAAGGTGGCGATGCGGGCAATGGACATGCCGGCATGAATGGCGCATTCAGCGCCGAAATACAACCATAAGTTATATTTCAGCCATCCCCTGCACCCGCCGCATCAACCGCCGGAAATTGCCGGACCAGAGCAAATCAATCTCCCGCGCGCCATAGCCGCGGCGGTGCAGTTCCGCGGTCAGGTTCATGGTCTCTCCGGCATTGGCCCAGCCCGGAATGCCGCCACCGCCATCGAAATCGGATGACAGGCCGACATGATCAAGCCCAATCCGCCTGACCGCGTAATCCACGTGATCCACCATGTCGGCCACCGTCGCGGGGGATTTGCCATCCGCCCCAGGCGGGCGAAGAAACGCATCCAACGCCGTGATCTGCACCAAGCCACCCTTTGCCCGCAGCATATCCAACTGTTCATCATCCAGATTGCGCGGATGATCGCATAGCGCGCGGCAGCAGGAATGTGTCGCCACAATCGGCGCGCGGGAAAGCTCTGCCGCCTGCATCATCGAAGATTTGGCAGCGTGGGAAACATCAATAATCAGCCCGATGCGGTTCATTTCCGCAATCGCCTGCCGCCCCAGATCGGAAAGCCCGCCATGTTGCGCCGTGCCATCGCCAAGTGCCGGTTTGGGCCGCGCGGCATCGGCCAGATCATTATGCCCATCATGCGTGAGCGTCAGATAAATCGCGCCAAGGTCACGCCAAAGTTTCAGCCGCGCCAAATCGCGGCCCATGGCATTGCCGTTTTCAACCGCGCTCAGCACTGCCAAGGCACCTGCTTGATGTGCCGCTTCCAATTCAACGGCGGTCGCGCAAAAGCGCCGCGCAACACCATCAGCACGCGTTTGGATATGGCGGAGCATCGCCTCGGCGCGGTCTGCCGCGGCCTGGTGGCCAGCAGCGTCGCGCGGGCCTTGCGGCGTATAGGCAATGAAGACAACCGCTTTCAGCCCGCCGCGCTGCATCTTGGGGAAGTCAACGCAGCGATCGGTTTCCTGCGTCGCGTCGGGCGGGTCGGGCCATCTGATATCAACATGGGTGTCGAGTGTCAGCGTCGCCGCGTGGATGGCCTCACTCATGCCGCATCTCCCCAGGCTTTCAGGAAGCCTTCCAATAAATCGCCGATGATATCTACATTATAGCCGCCTTCCTGGGTGATGGCGGTGGGCAGCTTGAGGCCACCAATCATTGCACCCGCGCGGGCAAAACCCTCTGCCGTCACTTTCAGCGCGGCGAGTGGTTCATGTTCCGAGGCATCAAAACCAAGCGGCAACACCAGCGCATCCGCCTTATGGTCGCGAATGGCGGCCATGGCGTAGCGAATGGCATCCAACCAGCCCTCATCCCCCGTGCCGATGGCAAGCGGCATATTCATATTGCGCCCATCACCTGCGCCGGCGCCGCGTTCGCGCGTGCGGCCAACAAACCACGGGTAATAGCGATCAGGATCGCCATGGATGGAAATGGTCAACACATCGCCGCGTTCCCAGAAAATACCCTGCGTGCCATTGCCGTGATGGCTATCAATATCGAGAACCGCAACGCGCTTTGCGCCCGCATCTATCAAAGCCTGCGCGGCAAGTGCGGCGTTGTTCACATAGCAATGCCCGCCAGCGCGCGCGGCATAGGCGTGATGGCCAGGCGGGCGACAAAGCGCATAGGCACTGCGCCCGGCAGCGGCTTCCTTCGCTGCCGCAAGCGCGCAAGCGGCCGCACCTTGAATGGCTGCCCATGTGCCCGGCCCAATCGGGCAGGCCGCATCAGCCATATACCAGCCGGCGCGGGCAACAATGCCATCCGCACAAACAGCACCTTGCGCCAGCATCTCCGGCGAGGGGTGCATATTCGCGACCACCTCTGGCCCCGCATCGGCAAGCGCTGCCCAATCCCGCGCGGCTTCCGCCAGGAAGGCCAGGTAATCGGCGCTATGGATGGAATGCAGCGCGGCAAGCGGCACGGCTTCTGGCACGCTGGGCGCAAGCTCAAGCCGATGCAGCGCCGCTTCCAGCGACGCCGCGCGGGCGGGGATTTCGAAATTCGCGCGCGTACGGCCGCGAATCAGGAAAAAAGCCGGTTGATGCCCGGCATGATCCGGATGGGCG
>CAMCEP010000397.1 GCA_945873675.1 Asaia bogorensis | reverse complement strand
TACGGGCGCGTTGTGATCATGACCGATGCGGATGTGGATGGCGCGCATATCGCCGCCCTGCTGCTGACCTTCTTCTATCGCGAATTGCCGGAATTGGTGCGCCAAGGCCGCGTGTTTTTGGCGCAGCCGCCGCTCTATCGCCTGCAAGCGGGCGGCGTTTCAGTTTATGCGATGGATGATGCGGACCGCGAACGCGTGCTCAAAGCGCGTTTCAAATCCAACCAAAAAGTAGAGGTTAGCCGCTTCAAGGGGCTTGGCGAAATGCCGCCTGCGGCGCTGAAGGAAACCACCATGGACCCGAAGAAGCGCACGCTGCTTCGCGTCATGCTGGCGCCCGAGGATCGGTCCTTCACCAGCGAAAGGGTGGAAGAATTGATGGGAAGGCGCCCGGAATTGCGCTTCCGCTTCATTCAGGAAAATGCCGGGCGCATCGCCGCCGAAGCGCTGGATGCCTGAGGCAGACTATCCAGCGAAAGCCTGGGTACGCACCAGCCGCGCGTAAAGCCCATCGGCAGCCATCAATTCCTGATGATTGCCCTGTTCCACCGCGCGCCCGGCTTCCATCACCACAATCCGATCCGCATCGCGCACGGTGGCCAAGCGATGCGCGATCACGAGTGTGGTGCGGCCCTGGCGCAGCCGCGCCAGCGCTTCCTGCACCAGGGCTTCGTTTTCCGCATCAAGTGCGCTGGTCGCCTCATCCAGCAACAACACGCGGGGATCACGCAGCAGCGCGCGCGCAAGGGCCAAGCGCTGGCGCTGCCCGCCCGATAGCCGATTGCCGCCGGGGCCGAGTTCCGTCTGATAACCAGCCGGCAAGGCGCTGATGAAATCATGCGCTGCCGCGGCGCGGGCGGCGGCCTCAACTTCCGCCGCCTTCGCGCTAGGCCGGCCACAGGCGATATTGGCAAAGGCCGTGTCTTCAAAAATCACCGCATCCTGCCCGACATAGGCGAGTGAATCGCGCAAGCTTTCCAGGCTGATCGCGCGAATATCCACGCCATCCAACAAAACGCGCCCTTCGGTCACATCATAAAGCCGCGGCACCAACGCAAGGGCAGTGGATTTCCCCGCACCCGATGGCCCAACAAGTGCCACTGTCTGGCCGGGTCCGGCGGCGAAACTCAGGCCCGCAAGTGCTGCATCCGGCACGCTTTCATAGCGGAAGCCCACCGCATCAAAGGCGATGCGCCCACCGCCCGCCGGCAGCGCTGCGGGGTTTGCGGGGTTGGTGATCTGGCGCGGCGTGTCAATCACGCCGAATACGCGCGCCAAGCCAGCAAGCCCTTCCTGCAAGGCTGAGTTCAATGACCCCAAGGCGCGCACCGGGCGCGCGGCGATCAGCACGGCCGCGACAAAGCCCGTGAATTCACCGATGGTGCCCTGCCCGCTGGCGACGCGAAACCCCACCACGGCCAGCACCGCCGCCACCGCCAGGCCGCCCAGCACTTCCAGCATGGGATCAAGCGATGCTCGTGTGCGCTGGATGGTGAAAATACTCTCCCGCAGCCGGGTGAATAGCGTATTGGCGCGCGCTTCCTCGGCCGCTTCCAGCCGATAGCTGCGCACCACCCGCGCCGCGCCAAAGCTTTCCGTGAGCCGCGTGGCCGCATCGCCCACACGATCCTGCATGCCGCCAGATGCGCGGCGGATGCGCTTGCCAAGCTTCAGGATCGGCACCACGGCAATCGGGTAAAGCAGCGCCGCGATCAAGGACATTTTCCAATCAAGCCACAGCATGGACCCGATCAGGCCAATCAGCGTCAGCACATCGGCGATGGCATTGATGGATTTCTGCAGCGCTTCGCGGATCAGCCCAGCATCAGTCGTGAAGCGCGCGGCATGGCGCGCCGGCGCATCCCGCGCCACGGTCGCCAGATCAGCGCGCGTCAGCGCCTTGAACAAATCGCGCTGGAGGTTTTCCACCACGCGCAGCACAACGGATTGCACGGCGACCGCCTGGCCGAATTGCGCGAGCGCCTTGAAGGAGGTGACAAGCACAATCACGATTGGGATCAGCCACACCACGCGCTGATCGCCCGCCGTGAACAGATCAAACGCCTGCTGGATGACAATGGGGTAAAGCGCGGTCGCGCCCGAGACGCCAAGCGTGCAGAGCAGCGCAAGCAGGATGCCCCTGCCATGCTGGCGGACATAGGAACGCCAGAGCCGAAGGGTCAGCGTGCGGGTGGAGGTGTCATTCATGCTGCGCCGCTTATAGCCCCGGATGGGCCGGATGCCACGGAGCATTTTCAAGGCGGGTGGAACACCCGGCGGCTCGGAAAATGCGACCCAAAAACAGAAGCATTTTCAAGGCGAGCGGAACACCCGGCGACTCGGAAAATGCGACCAGATAAGGGGCTTGCCAGACTCCATAAAGAGCTGCTAGTTCTGTTTTTGTTCCTGTTGGGTGTGGCTGGATCCCCATCGCGTCGCACCCTTCCCGTTATCAGCGGGCGAGTTCGGGGGGAGGTTGTACCTCCCCCCGCCCTCTCTTGCGCCATGCGCCCCAGTCTTGCAGTTTGCCCGCGTGTTACATGCGCTCCGCCGCCACGCATCGCTCGTGGTCATTTTCCTGATTGCCGTCACAGCCGGGCTTGCCACCCTTCAATTGAGGGGCGCCGAGGCCTTCATGACGGCGCTTTGGCATGCCTGGGACTTGTTCCTGTTTATCGTCCCATCACTTGTCGCGGGGTTGCTGCTGGCGGCTGCGCTTCGGCAATTGCTCTCCCCAGATGCGCTGGCGCGCTTGATGGGGGCGGAAAGTGGGATTTTTGGCCTGTTTATCGCCACCCTGGTGGGCACGCTTTCCCCGGGCGGACCGATGGCAGCCTTTCCGCTGGTGTTGGTGCTGGCGGGTGCCGGGGCGGATCGGGGCGCGCTGGTCGCTTTCATCCTGGCCTGGTCGCTCAATGGCTTCCAAAAACTGCTGGTCTATGAGGCGCCGCTGCTCGGCCTTGATTTCGCGCTGCTGCGCACGCTGATCACCTTCCCCATGCCGATGATCGCGGG
>CAMCEP010000396.1 GCA_945873675.1 Asaia bogorensis | reverse complement strand
ATGATGGAAGGCGATGTTGGCGCCCTATCTGGCGGTTGGAAAATGCGCGTGGCCTTGGCCCGCATTTTATTGATGGCACCTGATGTCATGCTTTTGGACGAACCCAGCAACCACCTTGATCTGGAAAGCCTTATCTGGCTGGAAAATTTCCTGCTGGCCTATGATGGCGCGCTGCTGATGACATCCCATGATCGGGAATTCATGAACCGTATCGTCAATCGGATTATTGAAATTGATGCGGGGTCACTGACCACCTATGCGGGCAATTACGAGTTTTATGAACAGCAACGCGCGCTCAATGAAAAACAGCAGCAGGCGCAATTCGAACGCCAGCAGGCCATGCTGGCCAAGGAAATCAAATTCATTGAACGGTTCAAGGCCCGAGCTTCTCACGCGGCGCAGGTGCAAAGCCGGGTCAAGAAACTGGAGAAGATTGACCGAGTGGAACCGCCCAAGCGGCGCCAGACCATATTATTCGAATTTCCGCCCGCGCCACGTTCTGGTGATGATGTCGTCAATCTGAAAAATATTCACAAGAAATACGGCGATCGTGTGATTTATCGCGGCTTAGATTTCCTGATCCGGCGCAAGGAACGCTGCTGTGTCATGGGCATTAATGGCGCAGGAAAATCAACCTTGCTGAAGCTGGTGACTGGCTTCACGCAACCCGATGATGGCACGGTCTCGGTGGGCGGCAGTGTTAAATTGGGCTATTTCGCGCAGCATGCCATGGAAACATTGAATGCCGAACGCAGCATTTTTGAGACCATGGAAGATGCCTTTCCGCGCGCTGGCCAAGGTTCCTTGCGTGCCTTGGCCGGGTGTTTCGGCTTTTCCGGCGATGAGGTGGAAAAGAAATGCCGCGTGCTATCGGGTGGGGAAAAAGCCAGGCTGGTGATGGCGCTGATGCTGTATGACCCACCCAATTTTCTGGTGCTTGATGAACCAACCAATCACCTTGATATGGCGACCAAGGAAATGCTGATCAGCGCCCTGGCCGCTTATGAAGGCACCATGCTTTTTGTTTCGCATGATCGGCATTTTCTGGCGGCACTTTCCAACCGCGTCTTGGAATTGACGCCAGAAGGTATCCATGATTTCGCTGGTGGCTACACGGAATATGTGGCGCGCACAGGCCAGGAAGCGCCCGGCCTGCGCAGCTAGAAACAGCTTTGATGCGTGTTACGTGAACAAAGCGCGCCCTACTCCACCCTGATCTTGCCCGCGCGCGCGATGGCGCCGAATTCCTCACGCTCTGCCCGGATGAAGGTCAACATTTCGGCGGGCGTTGTGAAGCGCGGCGCGGCACCCAGGTCACGAATGCGGGTTGCAATCGCCTCATCACGCAGCGCCTGATTGATCACGCCATTCAGCTTTTGAATGATGTCGTCCGGCGTGCCCTTGGGCGCCATGAAGGCATACCAGGCCACCCATTCGCGCTGATCAAGCCCAAGTTCCATCATGGTTGGCACGCCAGGCAGCCGGTCCGATCTTTCGCGGCCCGTCATGGCCAAAGCACGCAGCCGGCCGCCCGCGACATGCCCACCACTTGCGCCTAGGCTATCCACCGTAATCGGCACCTCATTGGCAATAACCGCCGTCAAGGATTGCACGGTGCTGCGATAGGGCACGCCCGGCATATCAATCTGGTGGCGGATTTTGGCTTCTTCCGCGACCAGATGCGGAATGCTGCCCGATGATGGATTGCCATAGCGCCAAACGCCCGGCTCTGCGCGGGCGCGCGCGATGAATTCCGGCATGGTCCGGAAAGGCTGCGACGGGTTCACCACCCAAACAAGCGGCGAGGTGACGGCGACAGAAATGGAGGCGAATTCTTCCACCGGATCGAAGGGCATATTGGGATAGATGCTGCTGCCGATGGAAATCGCGCCAATATGGGCGAACATGAACGTGTTTCCATCGGGCCGGCTGCGCTGCAGATCCTGCATGCCGATAATGCCATTCGCCCCTGGCTTGTTTTCCACCACCACGGGCTGGCCGAGCAATTCGCCAAGCCTGGGCGCCAGGATGCGCGCATAAACCTCATACCCGCCGGCGGCGCTGGGGACGATCAGGCGGAGCGGGCGGTTCGGCCAGTCACGGCTTTGGGCGAGTACGGGTGGTGCGGCCAAAAGGCCGAGCGCGGCGCGGCGTGTGATGCGCATGGTTTTCTACTCCCTCAAGAAACGACGTCACAGGCCTGCTGCCCATGCGTTTTTATGACCAAGGATATTCACCCTTCGCCGCAGACAGCAAGCGTGGAATGGCCACGCTGCTTCATGATGGCGAAAGCCCCGCAAGCCTTGCTGCGCGTCGTGCATTGGCCAATTCATCGCTCAGAAACCGCGCAAAGCCATCTGGTGTGCGTTGGCCTGGGCTCGACAAAATGGCACCTACTTCGTTGATGCGTGATTGTGTCGCGGCTTCATCCAGCACCGCCGCCAATGCGGCATGGAGCTTGGCAATAATTTCAGCCGGCGTCGCGGCTGGCGCCAATACGCCGCCATAACTGCCGGCGGTGAAATTGGGCAGCCCCGCTTCGATGAAAGTCTGCACACCCGGCAGACGCGGGGATCTTGCCTGTGTTGCGATAGCGACAATGGGTGCCTTGCCGTCCTGATGAAGCGGCAGGGCAGAGGGTAATTCCACCATCCCGGCATCAACCGTGCCGCTGATCAAATCCGCAACCATGGCGCTGCCGCCACGATAGGGCACATGGGTCGCACGCACATTGGCCCCCGCCATCAATAATTCCCAGGCAAGATGCGCCGCACTTCCGCTGCCAGGTGTTGCAACAGTCAAGGCGCCATCACGTTGGCGCATCAGCGCAATCAATTCCGTCAAGCTTCGCACAGGTAAACGCGCTGTGACTTGGCAGATCATGGGCAAAATGCCCACAAGGCCAATGGGGCGGAAATCACGCTCTACGTCATATGGAATATTTGCTTGCAGCACAGGATTGGCCGTGAGCGGCCCGCCAGCGCCAAACAAAAGCGTGTATCCATCGGCCGGCGCACGC
>CAMCEP010000395.1 GCA_945873675.1 Asaia bogorensis | reverse complement strand
CGCCGCCTGTTCCAAAAAGGCGGCCACGGCAGCGGAAGGGGCGCGCGGGGCTGGGGGTTTGCTCATGAGGCGGATGTGGGGGCGCGGCGCGTCACTGCAAAGCCGCCTCACCCCTTCCCATTCGCCTCAGCCACCGCCAGCGCGGTCAGATTCAGGATGCCGCGTGCGGTGACACTTGGCACCAGCACATGCACAGGTTTTTTCATGCCGAGCAGGAGGGGCCCCAATTGCAGCCCGTCGGTTGCGGCCTTGGCCAGGTTGAAGGCGATATTGGCGGCGTCAATGCCGGGCATAACCAGCAGATTGGCCGCGCCGGTCAGCTTGCCATCCGGCACGGCGCGGTCGCGGATGGCTGGCACCAAAGCGGCATCGGCGTGCATTTCGCCATCCACTTCCAAGGCGGGGTCGCGCGCCTGGATCAGGGCAAGCGCTTCGCGCATGCGCCGTGCTGATGGCGCGTGGGATGCGCCGAAGGAAGAATGGGAAAGCAGTGCCACTTTCGGCTGCAAGCCAAAGCCGCGCACCTGTTCGGCGGCGAGCAGGGTCATTTCCGCGATTTGTGCAGCGCTTGGCTCAACGCAAAGATGGGTGTCCACTACGAACATATGTTCGCCATTGCGCGTGATCAGCCCGGAAAGCGCATAGACCCGCCCGACATCATCGCGCTTGCCGATAACATCCAGCACATGGCGCCATTGTTCCATCCAGTCCTGCGTGCCGCCGCAAAGCGCGGCATCCACGAGGCCCGCTTCCAGCAACAGGGAAGCGGCAACGGCGGTGCGCGTTGCCACGCGCCGCCCGGCAGCATCCGGCGGCACGCCGCGGCGAGAGACCTTGCGGCGATACAATTCCACCAGCGGGCCAAAGATTTCTGTATCGCGCGCGGGGTCAAGCACCTTCACGCTTTCGCCAACCGACATGCGCAAGCCCAAAGCTTCGCAGCGCGCGGTGATCACATCGGCGCGGCCGATCAGGAAGGGCTCGGCGATGCCTTCATCCAAAACGGATTGTACGGCGCGGAGCGTGCGTTCATCCTCACCTTCCGCATAGGCAATGCGGCGCGGGCGTTTGCGTGCGGCTTCAAACACCGGGCGCATGAGGTTGCCGGAACGGAACACATTGCGTTCCAGCCGGCTGCGATAGGCGGCGAAATCCTCAATCGGGCGCGTGGCAACGCCGCTTGCCATGGCAGCGCGCGCCACGGCGGGCGCCACTTCCAAAATCAAGCGCGGATCGAAGGGTTTCGGGATGATGTAATCCGGCCCGAAAATCGGTGCCTGCCCGCCATAGGCGGCGGCCACTACTTCGGAAGCCTCAACGCGCGCAAGTGCGGCAATGGCATCCGCTGCTGCGACTTTCATTTCTTCATTGATGGTGGTCGCACCCACATCCAACGCACCGCGAAAGATGAAGGGAAAGCACAAAACATTATTGACCTGGTTTGGATAATCCGTCCGCCCCGTTGCCACAATCGCATCCGGGCGCGCGGCGCGCACCGCTTCGGGTAGGATTTCGGGTTCGGGATTGGCCAGCGCTAGCACCAAGGGGTTCGGCGCCAGCAGCTTCAGCCATTCCGGCTTCAGGACGCGCGGCGCAGAAAGGCCAAGGAAGATATCAGCGCCGGGCAGAGCATCCTGCAGGGTCCGCGCATTCGTCTCAATCGCCCATTTGGCCTTATAGGGGTCAAGGTCATCGCGCCCCTTATGCACCACGCCGCCAATATCGCAGATGGTGACGTTTTCGCGCTTGAGGCCCATGGCGACCAGTAGATCAAGGCAGGCAAGTGCTGCCGCGCCGCCGCCAGTATTGACCAGGCGCACATCTTCCAGCCGCTTGCCTTGCAGCAAAAGCCCATTGCGGACGGCAGCTGCGACAATAATCGCCGTGCCGTGTTGATCATCATGAAAGACCGGGATGCGCATGCGTTCGCGCAGCCGCCGTTCAACTTCAAAGCATTCCGGCGCCTTGATGTCTTCCAGATTGATCGCGCCGAAGGAAGGCTCAAGTGCCGCAATCACCTCGATCAGCTTGTCGGGGTCTTTTTCGTCAATTTCGATGTCTATCGAATCAATGCCGGCGAATTTCTGAAACAGAACCGCCTTGCCTTCCATGACGGGTTTGGACGCCAGCGCGCCGATGGCGCCAAGCCCCAGCACTGCCGTGCCATTGGTAATCACCGCCACCAGATTGCCGCGCGCGGTATAATCAAAGGCTGCGCGCGGGTCGGCGGCTATCGCCTCACACGCCGCGGCCACACCGGGGGAATAGGCCAGACCAAGGTCGCGCTGGGTTTCCATCCGCTTGGTCGGCGTGATGGAAAGCTTCCCGGGGCGGGGCAGCCGGTGGTAATCCAGCGCGGCTTTGCGGAAATCATCATCCATGAGGGCACCCTTACCCGGCGACACCCGAAAGGGTGGAATATGGTGCGGCCAAGAAGATTCGAACTTCCACGGGGTTTCCCCCACCAGCACCTCAAGCTGGCGCGTCTACCATTCCGCCATGGCCGCAAACCAGGTAGAAGGCGCGCCTATTAGCCCATGAATGCGCCCCTATCAACGCCCGCCCTTGAATGGGAAATCCTGCCGGGCCTTACCCCCTATGCCGAGACGCTGGCACGCATGGAAGCCCGCGCCGCTTCCATAGGCGCGGGCACGGCGGCGGAGGCTGTTTGGCTCGTGGAACACCCGCCAAGCTATACCGCCGGCACGTCTGCCCGCGCCGAGGATTTGCGCGATGCCCGCTTCCCGGTGTTTGAGGCTGGGCGGGGCGGGCAATGGACCTATCACGGGCCGGGCCAGCGCACTGGGTATGTGATGCTTGACCTGCACCGCCCCCATGGCGGCATTCCGGCGCGCGATGTGCGAGCCTTTGTGGCCGGGTTGGAGGAATGGCTGATCCGAACGCTGGCGCATTTCGGCGTGCAGGGCGAAAGGCGCGAAGGCCGGGTTGGGATTTGGGTGGCGGATCGCGCGACCGGGCAGGAAGCCAAGATCGGCGCCATTGGTGTGCGCGTGACGCGCTGGGT
>CAMCEP010000394.1 GCA_945873675.1 Asaia bogorensis | reverse complement strand
GGTCTGCTGAAGCACACCCACATGCCCGAGATGGCCAAAACGATTGAGCGGCTGAGCGGCGGCAGCGCGGCTGGGTTGGTGTTTACGCCGCACTTGGTACCGATGACCCGTGGCATACTCGCGACCATCTACTGCCGTGGCCGCGCTACCACGGACCAGTGTCTGGACGCGGCGCGGCGCTTCTATGCCGGGCGGGCCTTTGTTCGCGTGACTGACAAGCCACCGCAGACCAAATGGGCGACCGGGTCGAACCTTGCGTTTGTCAGCTACGCAACGGACCCAGAGCGCAATTTGGTGATTGCGATGGGCGCGGTTGATAATCTCGGCAAGGGTGCAGCAGGCCAAGCGGTGCAGAATGCGAATCTGATCTGCGGCCTGCCGGAAAATACGGGGCTGGAGGGCGCGCCTGTTTGGCCCTGATATGCACCAAGCATATGCGCGCGCCGAGTGATTCCACTTGGCTCGCAAACGCTCTAGGCTAGCGCCTCGGGATAGCCGAATAGGCCAACCGAACCGCCCGTGTGCATGAAGACGATATTGCTGTCAGGGGTGAAATGCCCCTTGCGGATCAGGTCTATCAAGCCCGCCATGGCCTTACCGGAATAGACGGGATCAAGCAGGATCCCTTCCAATTCCGCCACCAGGCGCACGGCTTCCGCCATGCCTTGCGTCGCGATGCCATAGCCCTGGCCGACATAATCACAATTGGCGGCGATATGTTCCGCACGGATTATCCCAGGCAGGCCAAGATGCTTGGCGGTTTCTTGCGCCAAGGCCAGCACCTTGGCTTCCTGCGGTGCGCGCGGCGCGCTGACCCCAATGCCAAGAACGGCAACGCCACTATTCAGCCCGACCATGCCAACCACCAAACCAGCCTGAGTGCCCGCGCTGCCTGTGGCATGGATCACATGATCAATGCGAAGGCCCAATTCCATCGCCTGCCCAAGCAATTCCTGCGCGGCATAAACATAACCAAGTGATCCAACCGGGTTGGAGCCTCCGCCCGGGATCACGTAAGGGCGCTTACCTTCAGCGCGAAGTTGCGCCGCAAGCGCTTCCATTTCCGCCTGCATATCCGCCCCCGCAGGGCGATGGCCGATTTCTGCACCATGCAGCCGATCCAGCAGCACATTGGCTGATTGGGTATAGGCTTCATCGCGCCTCCCCGTGCGGTCTTCCAGCAGCAAATGGCATGTAAGGCCAAGCTTGGCCGCTGCCGCAGCGGTTTGGCGCGCGTGGTTGGATTGCGTGGCACCCTGCGTGATCACGGTATCGGCGCCCTTGGCCAGCGCATCCGCCATCAGGAATTCCAGCTTGCGGGTTTTATTGCCGCCGGTGGAAAGCCCGGTGCAATCATCGCGCTTGATCCAAAGCTTTGGCCCCTTGCCATCTGGCCCCGCCAAATGGCGGGAAAGGCGTTCCAGCGGTTCCAAAGGCGTTGGCAAATGCCCAAGGCGGATACGGGGGAAACGGGCGAGATTCATGTGGCCTCCGGCACTACTACCGTGCAGGCTAAACGCCCTGTACGCCCCGCGCCAGATCACGCATTTCGCGCTATAGGCGGCCAAGAAAAGTCAGAGGTCGGGCGCCGCCCGGAAATGCCGCATGAAAATGGCCCGCCATGGCCTGATCGCCGTTATGCTGCTTGTGCTTGCCGAGCCAGCTGAGGCTGCTTGGGAATATACGCGCTGGGGCATGAATGAAGCGCAGGCGGTGACAGCCTCGCGCCGCGCGGTGCGGAGCCTGCCGGCTGCGGAACGGCGCATGATGGATACGCGGGTGGAATATCGCGCACGCGGCACCTTCAGCGTGCAGGGGCTACGCATGAATATCGCCTTTGGCTTCGATACAAAGACCGGCGGCCTGGCCTGCGTTTCAGGCCGTGGCGCTGCGGCGCAAGGCGATGTGCTGCGCCAAAGGTTGATATCGCGCTTCGGTCCGCCGGAGTTTGATGATCAGCACCCGAGCAGCGGGGAACAGGATATCGGCTGGACCACACCGGACAAGATTGACCTGGTGATCACCTCGGCCGGCTTTACCCTGCTGCATTGCGCACCGGGCTATTGAGCATTTCCATCAGCGGCGCAATGGAAGCTGATCTGTCCAACGCCCAAAGCGCTGCAATCTGCGCTTCCACATCAGCCGTAGTGCCGCCAAGCGCTGCATTGGTGCGGTATTTGGCAGCGAGTTCGTCATCACTCAGCGGGCGTTCCGCGCTACCGCGTGGATGTTCTACACTGGCCTGATGCGTCCTGCCATCAGCAAGTGTGATGGTCACGCGTGCCGCACCGCGCGGCAAGCTGGCATCGCATTCCGCCACCACTTTTGCGCGCAGTGCCGCAAGGGCAGGGTCTTGCACTGCCGGCATTTCGAAATCCGCCACATCAGCGCGGCCAAGCAGCAGCGCAATCGCGGCGCAGTGATGAATGCTGACGCGTGTGTCGCGTTCATTGCGCACCACGCGATCCCCGCGCGCCAGCAAAAGCGCATCACCGGCAACCGTCACGCTTTTGATGTGCGCGACTGCTTTGCCAAGCTGTTCGCGCAGCGCCAGGCAGGCATCAATCACTGCATGGAAAACGATCCCCGCCGCATAGGGCTTGTAGGTATTGCGCGCGATTTCCCAGCGCTGGCCAAGCCCTTCGGTGATCTCAGCCAGCACGGGTTCATCTCCCATGGCACGCGCCCAGCCCAGAGGCCCTTCAATGGCAAGCGGCGCGGCACGATAGCCGCGCGCGGCGAAACGCGCGGCCAATATGCCATTGCGCGCCGCATTGCCGACGCCGATATTCTTCGCGGCAGTCGCCAGGTTTTCGACGATGCTGCCCGATTGGCTGGCGGCGATGCCCAGCGCATGCGTGGTTTCTTCCGCTGATAACCGCATTAGCCGTGCCGCCGCTGCCGCCGCGCCAAAGACGCCACAGCTTGCGGTAATGTGCCAGCCCCGGGCGTAATGGCCGGGGGAGACTGCATTGCCGATTCGGCAGGCGATTTCCCCGCCCAGCAAAAAGGCGTGCAAAACCTCGGCCCCGCTCGCG
>CAMCEP010000393.1 GCA_945873675.1 Asaia bogorensis | reverse complement strand
GAAGCCGCGCAGGTAATGGATTTTGTGCGTGACCTGCCGCAGGGGTTGGATACGCTGATCGGCGAAGGCGGCTTCGGGCTTTCCGGCGGCCAAGCGCAGCGCGTGGCGCTGGCGCGTGCGTTTTTGCGCGATACGCCCTTGGTGCTTTTGGATGAACCCACCGCGCATCTTGATCCGGGGACCGAGGCTTCCGTGCTTGATGCGCTGCGCAGGCTTTGCGTGGGTCGCACCGCCATTATCGCAACCCATGCCAAGGCGGCGCGATCCTATTTTGGCCAGAGGCTGGAAATTGCGGATGGGCGCGCGCAGGACAACAGGCTCGCTGGGAATGATTAGGCCATGACCGCTGATCTTTTCCGCGTGCTGAGGCTTTGGCTGGAACGCTCCGGCTGGTTGGTGGTGGGGATCATCGTGACAGTGATCTCAGCGCTGGCCGGCGTTGCTTTGCTTGCCTTCGCGGGGAAGTTGGTGGCGGCATCGGTGGGTGGGGCGGAAAGTGCCGCACTTGCGGCGGCGGGTGTGATTGCGCTTCTGTGGTTGCGGCCCTTGATCCTGCTGAGACCGATCATGCGCTACCTGGAACGGCTCGCGACACATGAAGCGACCTTCCGTGCGCTTGCCGATATGCGCGTGTGGTTTTTTGGGCGCCTTGCGGAACGCCTGCCAACCGGGCTTGGCTTGCGTCGCGCGGGGGATTTGCTCGGGCGCCTTGTTGCGGATGTGGAAGCGCTTGATGGGCTTTATCTGCGCGCGCTGGTGCCGGCAGCGGCTTCCATCGCCGTGGTACTGGCGATTGCGCTGATCCTGGGCGCGGCGGACCCATGGCTTGCTGTGGTGGTAGCGCTGCCGCTGACCGCCGCTTTGGTGCTGCCGCTGTTGCTGGCCCCAGATGCGGCGCGGACGGCAGAGGCAACCTCCCGCGCGCAAGGTGCACTCCGCAACGCGACGGTGGACCCGCTGACCGGGCTTGAAGACACGCTGGCGGCGAATGGCGAAAAGCGCGCGCTGGCGCGGGTGGCTCAGGAAGGCAGTGCGCTTTCCGGCGCACAGCGTGCTTTGGCACGACGCGCTGCCTGGGGCGGGGCGGCGGGCGCCTTGCTCACGCAAGTGGCACTGCTGGCCGCCCTTGGTTGGACCATGCTGGCAGGGCAGCCCGGCATGGCGGCGGGGGTGCTGGCGGTGTTCCTGGCAATTGCGGCGGCCGAGGCTTTGGGGCTGATGCCGCGCGCTGGCGCTGCGGTCGCGGCAGCGGCTGCGGGTGCGCGGCGGCTGTTTGAAGCGGCTGATGCGGCGGAACCTGTGCCCGATCCGGCTTCGCCAAACGCGGCGCCTTCCGGCCATGCGCTGCTGCTGCGTGATGTCGTGTTTTCCTGGGCACCGGATCGGCCCCGCGTGTTCGATGGGCTTGATCTTGATGTGCCGGAAGGCGCGCGCATTGCGCTGCTGGGGCCTTCGGGCACCGGCAAATCAACCTTGGCAGCGTTGTTGCTGAAATTCGCCGCGCCGCAGCAGGGCAGCATCACGCTTGGCGGTGTTGATATCGCCACACTTCCGGCTGCGGTTTTGCGCGATCGCATTGCCTGGCTCACGCAGGATGCGCGGCTGTTTGATGACAGCATCGCCGCCAATCTGCGCCTGGCCGCGCCTGAGGCCGATGATGCCGCGCTGTGGCGCGCCTTGGACCGCGCGCGCATTGGCGATGTGGTGCGCGCTTTGCCCGATGGGCTTGAAACCCAATGCGGTGAGGCAGGCGCGCGGTTTTCCGGTGGTCAGGCGCGGCGGATTGCGCTGGCGCGCGCGCTGCTTTCGCCCGCGCCAGTGCTGATTTTGGATGAACCCGCTGCCGGGCTGGATGCCGCGACAGAACGCGCCTTCATGGAAACGCTGGACGAAGCGACGGCCGGGCGCAGCGTGATCTTGATTCTGCATCGGCTGACCGGCGTGGAACGGCCAAGCCGCATTCTGCGTCTGGTGGGTGGCAAGGCTATTGCGGCAACGGGGTGAAGCCGGTCAGGCGCTATTTCTTCATCCCCGCCAGATACGCGACACATCGTGCAAAGCCTTGCAGGTCGTGCCAGCGCGCGGCGTCTTCCACCGGGTTCACCACCAATACGCCACCGGCCGCGGCGATGCCGCCATCAAGCATGAGGTTATCGGTCAGGCCGAAATCCTCCACCTCCATGCCATCGGCATCTTCCCAGGCACCAGATGCCCGTCGATGCACCGCACCCTGCAACTGCGCCAGACTGCGCATGGTGAAATTCCCCGCCGCATTGCTATAGCCCAGCACCGGCCTGCCAAGGGCGCGCATGAAGCCAAGCTCATAAGCCGTGCCGGGATCGGCCGAGGCGCCGCGAAACGGCGTGAGGTTGGCAATCAGCGCATCGCAGCCATGGATATGCGCTTCATTGCCCAAGTAGATACGCATCCAGTCACTATCGGCTTGCGGTGTGCCCGGCGCAGGATCGGTTGGGAAAACGCCAATCATCCCGTGCTGAGCGCAAATGGCCTTCTTTTCCGCCGAGATGGTGTCTCGGTCAGCCAGAAACACCTCCGGCCCCGCCAGATATACTCGCATCGCCCCGCCTTGCCTGTCATGGCTTTCCTATGCGCAGATAGGCGCATGGATGCCGAACGGGAATATAATAATCGGGCCCGCGTGCCCGAAAGCGCCGAAATCATCGCAGGCTGGGCACGGGATGCCGCCGCCTTCCGCGCCAGCGGGGTGCAGGCAGAGCTTAACCTGGCCTATGGCGCGGGAGAACGGGAGAAGCTGGACCTATTCCTGCCGCCCAATGCCGGAGCCGCGCCCACCGCGCTTTTCATCCATGGCGGCTATTGGCAGGCGCTGGATCGGTCCTTCGTCAGCCATTTTGCGCGCGGCCTGCTGGGCCAGGGGGTGGCGGTGGCGGTGCCATCCTATGACCTATGCCCCGCCGTAACCCTGACCGAGATCGCGGAACAAATGCGCCGCGCTGCGGCCTTTCTGCACAGGCGCCGTGGCGGGCGGTTGCTGGCCGCTGGGCATTCCGCCGGCGGGCAGCTTGCCGC
>CAMCEP010000392.1 GCA_945873675.1 Asaia bogorensis | reverse complement strand
GTGGCGTCATCCACACTCATCGCGCCATGTTCCATGTCAATGAACAGCCAATCAAAGCCGGAAGACGCGGCAATCATGCCGACAGCAGGCGTGCGCAGATGATGCACGCCAAAGCCAAGGGCAAGTTCGCCCTTTTCCAGGCGGCGGCGCGCGAAATTAGGAGCGATAGGCATGGTGTTTCCCCTGTGGAAGTTATCTGTGTTGAAGGCTGATCAAGCCGCGCCACCTGGCGCGAGCTTGTCTTGCGTTTTTGTCGCGAAATCACTTGCGTCATGGCGTTCGTGCAATTGTTCGGCGGGCTCCCCGGTCACGCGATTCACCATGCGTCCGCGCTTCACGGCGGGGCGGGCGAAGATGGCTTCCGCCCAGCGCTGGACATTCTTGTATTCATGCACGGCAAGGAATTCCGCTGCGCCATACAGGAAGCCCTTCACCAAACCGCCATACCAGGGCCAAACGGCAATATCGGCGATGGTATAATCATCCCCGCCCAGATAGGCGCTTTCCCCCAGGCGCCGGTCCAGCACATCCAATTGCCGCTTGGTTTCCATGGCGAAGCGATCAATCGCGTATTCGATCTTCACGGGGGCATAGGCGTAGAAGTGCCCGAAGCCGCCGCCGAGGTAAGGCGCGCTGCCCATTTGCCAGAACAGCCAGGAAAGACATTCGGCGCGCGCTGCGGGATCCTTTGGCAGGAAGGCGCCGAATTTTTCCGCCAGATGCATCAGGATTGCTGCGCTTTCGAAAACCCTGATGGGCTTCGGTCCGCTGCGGTCCAATAGCGCGGGGATTTTGGAATTGGGGTTTATATCCACAAAGCCACTGCCGAATTGATGGCCTTCGCCAATGCGGATCAGCCAAGCATCGTATTCTGCGCCTGTGTGGCCCAGCGCCAAAAGCTCCTCCAGCAGGATCGTCACCTTCTGGCCATTGGGCGTACCCAAAGAATACAGCTGCAAGGGGTGGCGGCCCACTGGCAATTCCTTGTCATGGGTCGGGCCGGCAATGGGGCGATTGATATTGGCAAAGCGCCCGCCATTGCTCTTGTTCCAAGTCCAAACCTTGGGGGGCGTGTAATCGCTGCTGCTGCTCATGCGGATACTCCTGATGCTTCGGGCGGAGGCTGGCGCGATTGGCCGCATCGCGCAAGGCTGGTATCGCGGGGCGATCAGGCGGGGAGCACGCGGCATGACCATCACCATCCATGGCATCAAAAATTGCGACACCATGAAAAAGGCGCGCGCCTGGCTGGAAGAAGCAGGCCTCGCCCATGATTTCCATGACTATAAAACCGCGGGCATCACCGCCGCCAAGCTGCAAGCCTGGGTGCGCAAGGCCGGGTGGGAAGCCCTGCTGAACCGCGCCGGCACCACCTTCCGCAAATTACCCGATGATCAGAAGCAAGGGCTGGATGAAGCCCGCGCCATGGCGCTGATGCTGGCGCAGCCCAGCATGATCAAGCGCCCCGTGCTGACGCATGGCGATAGGCTCATCATCGGCTTTGATCCCGCACGTTATTCCGCCGCATTAAAGGCATGACGCTGCCGCAAAATCACCATCGCGGCCCCATATGAAGGTCCAAAAGGGCGAAGGGGCAGGCTTTGGCTGAGGGGCTCAATATTCAGGCCTATAGCGATGCGCTGGTCGTGCTGGGCACGGCGGGCGTGATCGTGCCCCTGTTGCGCCGCGTCGGTGTCAGCCCTGTGCTTGGCTATCTTGGTGCCGGGGCGCTGCTGGGGCCGCTTGCGCTTGGGTCCTTCATCAATGAATACCCGCTGCTTTATTGGTTCACAGTGATTGACGCGAAAAGCGTCACCGCGATTGCCGAGCTTGGCGTGGTCTTCCTGTTGTTCCTGATTGGGCTTGAGCTCTCTTTTGAACGTCTGAAGGCGATGCGCCGCCTGGTGCTGGGCCTGGGTGGCCTGCAATTGGCGATCACCTTTCTGGTCCTGAGCCTGCTTGCGCTGCTGCTTGGCTTCAGCCCGGGCATTGCGGCGGTGCTGGCGGCGTGTCTGGCGCTTTCTTCCACGGCCATTGTGCTGGAATTGCTGGCGCAGCAGGAAAGGCTGCTCACCAGCGGTGGCCGTGCCAGTTTTTCCGTGCTGCTGGCGCAGGATGTGGCGGTAGTGCCGATCCTGCTCTTTATCGGAATCCTCGGCGCCAAGGGCGGCGGTTCCGTACTGCTGAGCATCGCCATTGCCTTGGGACAGGCCTTGCTGGTGCTGGCGCTGATTGTGCTGGTGGGGCGCGTGGTCCTGCGCCCACTATTCCGCCTTGTGGGGGGCCAGCGTTCCGAGGAACTTTTCATCGCCGCCGTGCTGTTTGTAATTGTCGCGACCGGCATGATGGCCGCGATGGCCGGGCTTTCCATGGCGATTGGCGCCTTTGTCGCCGGGCTTTTGCTGGCCGAGACCGAATATCGCCGCGCGGTGCAGGCCACCATTGAGCCCTTCAAGGGCCTGCTGCTTGGCATTTTTTTCTTCAGCGTCGGCATGAGCATTGATTTCCGCGTAGTGGCGAAGGAACCGGTGCTGCTGTTTGGCTTGGCTTTCGGGTTGGTGTTGCTCAAGGCCGGCATTGTTTACGCGCTGGCACGGTACTTTGCGCTGACCCGCGCGGCAGCTTTGGAAACCGCTTTGCTGCTCGGCCCTGGCGGTGAGTTTGCCTTTGTGGGCATTGGACTTGCGACCGGCCTCGCGCTGATTGAACCGAGGCTGGCCGGCTTCATCCTGGCCGCGATCAGCCTGAGCATGGCTTTGCTGCCCTTGCTATCCGCGCTGGCGCGGCGCCTGGCGCCGCTGTTGGAAGAAGCGCGGCCGAAGGACCCAGCGCTTGAGGCCCTGCCGGAAGGGCCGCAGGGCCATGCGATCATCATCGGCTATGGGCGCGTTGGCAAAACCGTGGCCGCGCTGCTGCGCCAACATGGCTTGCGGCAGATCGCGGTGGATAATGACCCCGCAACCGTGGCCCGCGCCCGCCGCGCCGATGAGGAAGTGTTCTTCGGCGATGCCGCGCGCCCGGCCTTCTTGCAGGCCTGTGGCCTAGCTTCGGC
>CAMCEP010000391.1 GCA_945873675.1 Asaia bogorensis | reverse complement strand
CGCAAGGCCAAGGCCGCCGGCGCCACCAAGGAAGAAATCGCCGAAGCGCTTGGCGTTGCCATCGCGCTTAATGCCGGTGCGGCCTATACCTATGCACTGCATGTGCTGGATGCGGTGGGGGATTAGCCTTGTTCACCCCAGGCTTTTCTTGGCCACCGCAAGGGCTGTCCGCTGTTCCTTGGTGACCACGGGGTAATGCAGGTCAAGCTTTTCAAGCGCTTCAATGATTGCCGCCCCAACCACCAGGCGCGTGAACCATTTCGCATCCGCCGGCACCACAAACCATGGCGCATGCGCTGCTGCGGTAGCGCCAATGGCGGCCTGATAGGCCTTCATGTAATCATCCCAATGGGCGCGTTCCGCGACATCATTGGCTGAGAATTTCCAGTTTTTCTCAGGCTCATCAATACGTGACAGGAAGCGCTTTTTCTGTTCCTCCTCACTCACATTCAGGAAGAATTTCAGCACCACTGTGCCTTGGCGCGCCAGATAGCGTTCATAGGCCGCAATATCTTCCAGCCTTTCATCCCAGATCTTCTTGCCAACCAGGGCAGAAGGCAGCTTCTGGCGCCCCAGGAATTCGGGATGCACGCGCAGCACCAACACTTCCTCATACCAGGACCGATTATGAATGCCGATGCGCCCACGTTCCGGCAGCGCGATGGAATGGCGCCACAGGAAATCATGGTCCAGTTCCATCGGCCCCGGCGCCTTGAAGGAATGCACCTGGCAGCCCTGTGGATTAACACCGGAAAATACATGCTTGATGGCACCATCCTTGCCGGCCGCATCCATCGCCTGAAAAATGCACAGCACAGACCAGCGATCCTGCGCATAGAGCTTGTCCTGCATCTCTGCTAGCCGCGAGATACCCTGCTGTAACAGCGCCTCGGCCGTGGTTTTTTGCATCTCAAGCCCAGCCGTATCGCCTGGGTCATAATCCTTGAGGCGAAAGCCGCGACCCTTCGTCACGCGATAGCGATCCAGGATTTTGGTCACTCGCTTTTCCATCACGCGGGGTCCTTTCGCGGTTGCCACCAGGGCAGGAAAATCCACAGCGCCGCTGCCAATTGGACGGAGAAAGTCATGCCAAGCGCCCAGACATAACCCTCTGGCGCCCAGCCGCCCGTTCCGGTGCGCGGCCAAAGGTCAAGAATGGCGCCAATACCAGTTTGGAAAACGAAAACCACACAAAGCATCAGGAAATTGATGGCGGTGGAAACGCGCCCCGCCAAAACCGGCGGAAAGCCTTGCGCAATCGCCGCATAGCCTGCAGGCCCGACGGAGCCTGAGAAGGAAAAGAAGAACCAGAGGAAGGCCATGATCCAGAAATTGCTTGGCCCCAGCATCAGCATGGCCTGCGCAAAAAGGCAGCCACCAACGCCGATATAGGGCATCAGCATGGGCGAAAAGCCACGCGCCTGCGCAAAGGACGCGGCCTGACCGGTGAAAAGGCTGCCGAACATCATACCAAGTGCGTAGATCAGCAAGGCAGCGGCGCGTGTGCCGTCATCCAAGCCCCCAACATCACGCAGCCACGGCCCGGCCCATAGCCCCTGATAGGTGAAGTTAAGCGTGGAGAGCATACCAACCGTCGGCACCAGGCGCAGAAACACCGGGTCTTTGAAGATGCGGCCATATTCGCCGATTTCCTGGCGCAAGCTGCGCCGCGGCGCGGGGGCGACACCAGGCGGCGCATTGGGCACGGAAAACCAAATCCAGGCGGAAACCATGATGGCGAGCATCGCCAGCACGGCAAATACCCCGCGCCAGCCAATGAAGGGCAGCGCCCATTGCACCGGCCTGGTGGCAGCAAGCCCACCCATCGAAGCGAAGAACAAGCCTGCCCCGGTCACTGCCGCGACACGTTCCTTCGGATACCATTGCGTATTGGCCTTCAGCATGGCCATCAGCCCTGCCGCAACACCAACGCCTGCTACGCAACGCCCGACGGCGAGCGTCAGCACATCGTCTGACAAGGCGCTGATGATGAAGCCTATGGCGGCAATCAAGGCAAGCGTTGCCTGCACGCGCCGCGGGCCTTTCAAATCAAGCGCAAGCCCGATCGGCAATTGCGCCATGGCGTAGCTTGCGAAGAAGCAAGCCGCGAGCAAGCCAAGCTCTGCCGCCGTCAGGCCGAATTCAAGCGCGAGTAAGGGTCCAATCACCGCAACCAGGGAACGATTGGCCTGATTGATGAAATTGATCGCGGCCTGCGGCAGGGTGATGCGGGTGAAAAGCGACATAGGCCGAGCATGGCACGCCTGCCCCGCCCCGCCCATAGGGAGGCTCAGGGCAGACGGAGCCGGACCGAGATTGGGCAGTGATCGCTGATCACATCACGCAGCGCCGGATCACGTTCCGTGTAGGAAAACACGCGAAAACTGTCCTTGATGAGCCAATCCGATGCACGGAGGCCAAGCAGGATATGGTCAATGAAAGCGCGCCCCTGCCCATCCCGAGACCAACAGGGATTGGAAAAACCTTCCGTGGCACGGCGCATGGGTGATGCGGCATTCAGAATGGAAAGCACATCGTCATCGCGCGAAAAGCGCCGGTTGAAATCACCCAGAATGACAAAGGGGATATTTTCGCGGCGTCTCTCAGCGATCCAATCCGCCAGGATATGCGCCTGCTGGCCAAGGCTTTGGCAATCGCTGTTATTGGGCTGGCGAACGGAACCCTGTGAGCATCCGCCGTCCAGGTGAATCGAAAGCAACCGCAGCCGTGCACCATTCTCGCTATGCAGCGTGATATCAGCGCCGCGCCGCAAGGAACGCCGCGCGGTCGGGCGAAGATCAAGCGCCATCAAATCAGGATTGCGCGTGACATTAAGCCCCTTGCGCCAGGCAAAGCCCGCGCGCTGCACATCACTTTCCGCCGGAAAGTGAAAATCATAAGCGGTAGAATCAAACACCCACGCGGCAGCCAAAGGCCCATCCACTTCCTGCAGCGCAATCACATCCGCCGCCAGCCGCTCAGCATAGGCGCGCAGGCGCACAAAATCGGGCTCGGTCCTTGTGGTCAGATCGCGCGGCAGATCGGGATGGCCGGCGG
>CAMCEP010000390.1 GCA_945873675.1 Asaia bogorensis | reverse complement strand
AGGTCACAGGTTCAAATCCTGTCCCCGCATCAACCAATGCCGAACCAAACACACAAGGCCCTAAGCCCACAGGCTCAGGGCCTTTTTGCTATGCACCACTCACCAAAAGCAGTGATCATCCAGACATTCTGATATTGGGCGCCGGCTGGCCTTCAATCACCACATTCACGCAGGCCGGCTTACCTGAGGCAAAGGCGCGTTCCAGCGCGGGGGCAATATCTTCGGCGCGCGTCACATATTCGCCATGCCCGCCAAGTGCGGCGGCCACCAGATCATAGCGCGTGCCGGGTGCCAATTCGCAGCCATGGGTGCGGTTGGCGCCGTAATCGCGCTTCTGGATTTCATATTCCGCATTCCATCGGGAGTCATTGCCGACCACGGCGACGAAGGGCAGCTTGTGGCGGCAGGCCGTGTCGAATTCCGCCATGTGAAAGCCGAAAGTGCCATCGCCCAAAACGGCCAGGATGCGCGCCTCCGGCCTCGCGGCCCGCGCTGCCATGGCGAAGGGAATGGAAGGGCCAATCGCGCCGGCCAGGCCATTGATGATCCGCGTTGGCGCAGCGAGGATTGCCTGCGCCCATTGCCCGATTTCCCCGCCATCGCTGATCAGTACGGCATCCGAGGCGCCATCCAGAAAGGACTTGGCCGCCAAAAACAGCGTCGCGGGGTGAATCGGTCCGCCCGAAGCGTCCGCTAAATCCGCCCAAGCTGGCGGGCGAAAGGCCAAGGCTGTGCTGATACGTTCTGCCCAGGCCCGATTGGCATGAGGTTTCATGGCGCGGGTGAGCGCCTCCGTCGCCTCGGCCGCGCTGGCTATCGCCGCCAGTGCAATCCGCCCTGGCAAGGCGCGGGCGCCGCGGGCGATGACCGCTGCATCCGGTTCAATTTGAATGAAGCGCGCTTCCGGCGAAATCCCCGGTGCCCGACCGAAGCGGAGCGAGAAGTCAAGCGCCTTGCCCACCAGGACCACCAAATCAGCCTCAGCCAATACCCCGGCATAGGCACCAAGCGAGGGATCATTCAGCCCGCGCGGGCTTTCCATCGGGATGATCGGTAGCCCAGCCGCTACCCCAAGCGCCGCGAGCAACGGCTTGCCGCGCGGGGTGCAGAGGGCGGGTGGCGCCAGAATGATGGGCCGCGCCGCTGCCGTGATCATTCCCGCAATCGCCTGGGATGCCTCGGCACCAAGTGGCATGGGCTCGGCAGTGAAGGCCGCCGCATCCGGCAAAGCTGGGCCAGTGATACGCGCGTCCATCAGATCGGTCGGCAGGCTGAGATGCACCGGGCCGGGGCGGCCAGATCGCGCGACGCGAAAGGCGCGCGCTACATCGGCGCCAATCCCCGCCGTACTGGCCGCGGTGAATGAAAGTTTTGTCAGCGGTTCGGCCATATCCGCCTGGCGCATTTCCTGGAAACTGCCCATGCCCAATTCGCGCAAGGGCGCATGGCCCGAAAGCAGCAGCACCGGCACTTCGCCCGCCATGGCAGTCGGCAGGGCGGCGATGGCATTGGTATGGCCCTGGCCGCCGGTCACCATCGCCACCCCCACTTCGCCGGTCAGCCGCGCCCAAGCATCGGCCATATGCACCGCGGCGGCTTCCTGGCGGGTGTGCACAATCTCGATCCCGCTGCCGATCAGGGCATCGAAAATCGTCATGATGTGATTGCCAGAAAGCGTGAAAATGCGGCTGACGCCGGCCTGCTTCAGCGCCCCTACCAGAATATCCGCCCCGCGTTGTTCCATGCCTGCTTCCTCCTGTTCCGTGCAGCAGGCCATGGGCTGGACAGGCTGTCCAGTCGCCTTACTCTGCGACCGATGGAACAGCTCAAGGTCAGTGTCTGGCGGGGTGAAGAAGCGGGCGGTTTTGCGCGCTATGATGTGCCGGCGCGCGACAATCAGACCGTGCTTGATGTCGTCACGCATATCCAGCGCGAATTGGACCCAAGCCTTGCCTATCGCTTCGCCTGCCGGGTTGGCATGTGCGGGTCTTGCGCCATGACGGTGAATGGCCGCGCGCGCTGGACCTGCCGGACGCATGTGCGGAAAGTGGTGGGTGCCGATGGCGCTTTGGAATTGCGCCCCTTGGCCAATCTGCCAGTGATTCGCGATCTGGCCGCTGATCTGGCGCCCTTCTTCGATAAGTGGCAGCGCGCGCAAGGGTTTTTCCAACCGAAGGATGCACCGGATGGCGCCGTGCCAGATGAATTTGCCGTGGTCGCCCCCGGCAGCAAAGCGCGGCAAGAGGCTGACGCGGGGATTGAGTGCATCGGCTGCGCCGTTTGCTACGCTTCCTGCGATGTTGTGGCCTGGAATGGCGATTATCTGGGGCCGGCGGCACTCAACCGCGCCTGGACTTTGGTGAATGATGCGCGTGACGGCGCGCGCGGCGAAAGGCTGGATGCGGTAGCCGGCGATGCGGGCTGCCATTCCTGCCATTCCACCCGTTCCTGCACGGAACGCTGCCCAAAACAGATTGACCCATCAGGCGCCATTGCCGGGCTGAAGCGGACCCTGTTCTGGGAGAGCCTTTTCGGTGGCAAGCGCCATGGCTGACAGGGCCGCGCGCGGGCAAGCGCATCTTTGGGTGGTGCAGCGCATCACCGCCATGATCCTGGCGCTTGCGGTGCTGGTGCATCTGATCACCATCATCACCGCCGTGCGCGGCGGGCTTTCCGCGCGTGAGATTCTGGCGCGCACCCAGGGCTCCGAGGCTTGGCTGATCTTTTATGTGGTGTTTGCGCTGGCGGCCGGGCTGCATGGCGCGATTGGGCTCCGCAATATCGCGGGCGAAACGCTCGGCTGGCGCGGGCGAGGCCTTGATTTCTGCTGGCTTGGGCTTGGCCTGCTGACAGCAGCCTTCGGCATCCGTGCTGCCTTCGGGCTTTACGCCTGATGGATTTCCGCGCGCGTTCCCACCCAAGCTGGATCGGCTTTGCGGTGCATCGGGTCTCTGGCCTGTTGCTGGCGCTATTTCTGCCGCTGCATTTCTGGGCACTCGGCAGCGCCATTCAGGGGGAAGCGCGGCTGGATGGATTTTTGCGCTGGGCAGACAACCCG
>CAMCEP010000389.1 GCA_945873675.1 Asaia bogorensis | reverse complement strand
AGGCGCCACCGTGGTGGATGCTGCGGGCGCCTGTCTCGCACCTGGTTTGATTGATCTCCGCGCCAATCTCGGGGAACCGGGGGCGGAGCATCGGGAAACCATCGCCTCAGCCGCGCAGGCCGCAGCGGCGGGGGGCATCACCACTATTTGCGTGCTGCCGGATACCGATCCGGCGCTTGATGACCCCGCACTGATTTCCTTCATCACGCGGCGCGGTGAGGCTACGGGATCGGTTGCGCTGCTGCCCTATGGCGCGGCGACGGCGGGCTGTGCCGGCAAGGAATTGGCCGAATTCGGCCTGCTCCGTGCCGCCGGCGCCATTGCCTTTACCGATGGGGTCCGCGCCCTTGCCTCGGCACGCACCATGCGGCTTGCGCTGTCTTACGCGCGGGCCTTTGGCGCCTTCATTGTGCAGCACCCGGAAGAACCGAGCCTGGCTTCCGGCGGCGCCGCCACCGAAGGCGAATTGGCGACACGGCTTGGCCTGCCTGGCATTACGCCAGCGGCGGAAGCCATCATGGTAGCGCGCGACATCGCACTCGCGCGCATCACGGGCGGGCATGTGCATTTCGCGCATGTCTCAACGGCCGCCGCGCTCGATCTGATCCGCGCCGCGAAGGCCGAGGGGCTGGCCGTCACCTGCGATACCGCGCCGCCCTATTTTGATCTTAATGAGACCGCGATTGGTGATTATCGCAGCTACGCCAAGCTCTCCCCGCCACTCCATACCGAGGCTGATCGGCAGGCGGTGGTGGCGGCGCTGGCGGATGGCACGATTGACGCCATTGCCTCAGACCACCAGCCGCGCGATGCCGATGACAAGCGCTTGCCCTTTGCCCAGGCGGAAGCGGGCGGCGCGGGGCTGGCGACCTTGCTGGGCGTGACTTTGGCGCGCGTTCATGCCGGGGATGTGCCGATGCTCACCGCACTTGGCCTGCTGACCGCGCGGCCTGCCACTTTGCTTGACCTCCCGCAGGGCAGGCTCGCCAAGGGGGCGCCGGCGGATCTTGTGCTGTTCCACCCCGATCGTGGCTGGAAGGTGGAAGCCGGCAAGCTACCCGGCAAGGCGCAGAACTCGCCCTTTGATGGTCGCGCCCTGGAAGGCCGGGTGCTTGGCACCTGGAAAGCCGGTCGCCGCGTTTTCGGGGGCTGAGTCATGGCTGAACATGCGGACAGCATTAGTTTTCTGATGGCGCTGCTGGGTGGCTATCTGATCGGGTCCATCCCCTTCGGCCTGCTGCTGACCAAGGCGGCCGGGCTTGGCGATATCCGCCAGGTCGGTTCTGGCAATATCGGGGCGACCAATGTGCTGCGCACTGGCCGCAAGGGGCTGGCGGCGGCGACGCTGATCCTGGATGGGCTGAAGGGCGCGGTGGCGATTTTACTGGCGCGCTATTTCCTCGGCGATCAGGATTTGGTGGTGGGCACGGCGGCGGTGCTGGGCCATCTTTTTCCGGTCTGGCTTGGCTTTCGCGGCGGCAAGGGGGTCGCGACCGGGCTTGGCGTGCTGCTGGCCGCTGCCTGGCCGGTGGGGCTCGCCTGCTGCGCCGTATGGTTGGTGGCGGCGAAACTCCTGAAAATGTCGTCAGCGGCGGCGCTGGCTGCCTTTGCGGCGGCACCGCTTTTCGCCCTGGTCCTGTCCAGCGCGGATCACGCGCTGATGGCCTTGCTGATCGCCGTGCTGGTGTTTTGGCGGCATGAGGCGAATATCCGCCGCCTGCTGGCGGGGACCGAACCGCGCATCGGCAAAACAGCCAAGTAGCACTAAGATTTAGTATTTCCCGCATAGGTTGAAATGTGGCATAGGATTTCGCCTATGCCTGCCGCGACACCCAGCCCTGCCGAAAGCCTATGTCTCTGGCGCATTGCGGAGACCGAGGGCATTGGCCCCATGGGCTTTCGCCGCCTGCTCGCCCGCCATGGAAGTGGCCGCGCAGCTTTGGAGGCTTTGCCGCGCCTCCTTGCCAAGCGCGAAACCCCAGCGCGCATCCCAACCCTAGATGATGCGCGCCGCGAAGCCGATGCCATGGCGAAGCTTGGCGCGCGCTTCATGTTTTGGGGTGATCCCGGCTACCCGCCCTTGCTTGCTCTGCTGGCGGATGCGCCGGCCATGCTCGCCGTCCAGGGCGATGCCGCTTTGCTGGCGCAGGTGCCAAGTTTCGCCATTGTGGGCGCCCGCAATGCCTCGGCCGCCGGGCGGCGCATCGCGGAAGACATTGCGGAGGCACTGACCGAAGCCGGGGTGCTGGTGATCTCGGGCCTGGCACGCGGGGTGGATGCGGCGGCGCATCAGGGTGCGCTGCGCGCTGGGCGGACCCTTGCCGTGCTGCCGGGGGGCTTGGATGTGGCCTATCCGCCGGAAAACGCTGCCTTGCAAAGCCGGATTGGCCGCGAAGGCGCGCTGGTGGCGGAACATGCCTTGGGCACCGCGCCCTTGGCGCGGCACTTCCCTAAGCGCAACCGCATCGTGGCCGGGCTTTCGCTGGGTGTGCTGGTGGTGGAGGCGGCTGAGCGATCCGGCACGCTGATTACCGCGCGCCTTGCGTTGGAAGCGGGGCGAGAGGTCTTCGCCATCCCCGGCAGTCCGCTTGATCCGCGCAGCCGCGGCGCCAATGACCTGATCCGCCAGGGTGCGCATTTGGTTGAATCAGCCGCCGATGTGCTGGCGCATCTGCCCGAAGCGCCGAACGACGCCCCGCTTTTTGCTCTGGCTCAGCCGCCGGAAATCCCGATATCTGAGGATGTACCGCCGGAAGCGACCCCCGGCGAATATGGTCATCTGATTGATTTGATTGGAATGTCACCAATATCGGTTGACGATCTTCTCCGGCGCTGTCACCTCTCACCCCCCGCGCTCCAGGCGGCGCTCGCCGATCTGGAACTGGAAGGCCGGGTGGATATGCTGCCCGGCCATCGGGTTGCGCTATCCGGGCGAGGGTGAATCGGGAAAGCATGAGCGACGTCGTCGTTGTGGAATCGCCGGCCAAGGCGAAGACAATCGAAAAATATCTCGGCCGGGATTTCACGGTATTGGCCTCCTATGGCCATGTCCGCGATCTGGAAGAAAAGGATGG
>CAMCEP010000388.1 GCA_945873675.1 Asaia bogorensis | reverse complement strand
CCTGGCATCCGTGGCCTCGGCCGGCGCGGTGATCGTGTGCTTCGTGCCCACGCCCCAAACAAAGTTATAAGAGGGCCACGTGTCGCGCCCATCCACGTTCACGCGGACGCCAACCGGATGGACATGGTGGCCGATGATGCTATTCGCGGATTTGCGGCGCGTTTGGGGTCTGAGGCGATCCGCATTGGCCAGGCGCTTGGCTATGATCTGGAGGAGGTTTTTCACCTGGATCCCGAAATCATCGCCCGCGCCGGCGAAGGTGATGCCGCTGCCCGCCAGAGCTATGATGAGCATCGGTTGGCTGAGACATCCAAGGGTGGTGGTGGCGCGCATCGGCCTTCCATGGGCCAGGATATGGTGAAGGGCCGGCGGACGGAGATTGAATATCTGAACGGCTTTGTCGTGGATAAGGGGACAACAATCGGCATTGATGCGCCGGCCAATGCCGCGCTGACCGATATTGTGAAGCGCGTTGAACGCGGTGACGCGAAGCCCAGCCCGGAATTGATTCGCGGGCTGCGGTTGAATTGAGAGCGTAGTTTTTGCAGACAAGATAAGGAAGGAAACGACAATGATGAATCCGATGGCGCTGACGGGTAAGACCATCATCGTGACTGGCGCGGGGCAGGGTATTGGCCGTGCCATTTCGGAATTGGTGCTGGGGCTTGGCGGCAATCTGGTGATGGTGGAACGTAACCGCGAAACCCTGATGCAGGTGGCGGAAGACCTGGCGGGTGATCACACCATGGCCATTGAAGGCGATGTCAGCGATGAAGCCTTTGGCCCGCAATGCGTCGCCGATGCGGTGGCGCGTTTCGGCGCCGTGCATGGCCTGGTGAATTGCGCCGGCATCACGCGCCCTGCGATGATTGAGAAAATGACGCTCCGCCAATGGCAGGAAGTGATCAATGTGAACCTGACCGCCTGCCATTTGATGCAGCAGGCGGTGGGCAAGCACATGATTGAACGTGCGCGTGCTGGGGAAGAACGCCCCGGTGCGATTGTGAATATTTCCTCCACCGCCGGCAAACGCGGCAGCATTGGTCAGGTGAATTATTCCGCCGCCAAGGCCGGGCTTTTCGGCGTGACCATGACAGCGGCGAGCGAATGGGCGCGGTATGGCATTCGCGTGAATAGCGTTGGCTTCGGCACGGTGGAAACACCAATGACCGAGGTTATCCGTTCAGAGCGTTTCCGCGAACGCACACTGGCGCGCATTCCGCTTAATCGCGTGGCTCTGCCATCCGAAGTGGCGCCCTTGATCTGCTTCCTGCTGTCCGATGGGGCTTCCTTCATCACTGGGCAGAATTGGGTGCAGTGTGGTGGGGCGCATATGCAGCCCTGAGGCTGATTAAATCAGCGCGGCGAGAACCGCTGCTGCTGCGGCGTCGGATGGAGAGCCTTCCGGGGTGCGTAGTTTGGCCAGGGTTTCTGCGAAACCCTGGCGCTGCGCTGCGATGGATGCGGGGTTTTGCAAAAGCGGTAAGAGCGCGGCGGTCAGTTTTTCCTGAGTGCAGTTTTCCTGAATGCATTCCGGCACCACTTCGCGCGCGCAGAGCAGGTTGACCAGCGAGACATGCGGCACCTTTATCAGCCGCCGCGCAATCGCCGCCGTGATGGGATTGACGCGATAGGCAACGATATGCGGCACGCCGGCCACCGCCATCTCAAGCGATGAGGTGCCGGATTTGATCAGCCCTGCACCGTTTTCTGCCGCCGCCGCAAAGGCATCATGCTTATCGGCAATGTCTTCCACCAGAATGGGCGCCGCCGGCCAGGTGGTCGCCGCTTCGCGCACCAGCGGTGCAACAATAGGTGAGACAGCGACCACCGGGCGCAGCGCTGGGTTTTGTGGCAACACGGCCTTCAAGGTGGCGCCAAAAATCGGCAGCAGGCGCGTTGCTTCAATGCGCCGGCTGCCCGGCATGATGATCAGCGGGCGGTCGGTTGCCGCCAGCCCATGTCGGGCGCGGAAACGTACGGCATTGCCCTGATCCACCCCACTTTCCAGCACGGGATGGCCCACGAAAGTCACGGGTATGCCAGCCGCTTCGAAAAACGCGGGCTCGAAAGGTAGCAGGCAGAGCAAATGGTCAATCTTGTGCCGGAGTTTGTTGACGCGCCCCGGCCGCCAGGCCCAGACCTGAGGTGCGACGTAATGCATCACCGGGATGCCGCGCGGCTTCACGGCCTCCGCAATCCGCAGCGTGAAGCCTGGGCTGTCAATCGTAACCAGAAGCGCGGGTTGGCGTGTGAGGATATCGGCTTCGGTCTCCGCCAGGCGGCGCTTCAATTGCCGGATGCGGGGCAGCACTTCCAGCAGGCCCATCAGCGCCAATTCGCGATAGGGGAAAAGGCTTGGCATGCCCTGTTCGGCCATGCGTTCGCCACCAATGCCGGCAAAGCTCAAATCAGGGCGCGCCTTGCGCAACGCCGCGATCAGCCGCGCGCCGAGCACATCGCCCGAAGCCTCTCCGGCAATGATATAAATCAGCGTCATGCAAAGCTGGCGGGCTTGGGCGAGCCAAAGGGCGCCCTTGGCCAATCGCGGTGATTGAGCATCGCGCCATCGCGCCGAACGGCCTCAATCAGACTTGGATCGAGCGTGCAAAATACCCAGCCGGGCGCATCCATCTGGCCCTCGGCGAGGATACCATCGGCAGGAAAGCCGCGATCCATCGGGCCAAAAACACCGGCGCGGCCACGATTGACATCAAGCGCCGCGGACCAGGGCGCTTCACCGACCGTTGGCGTGATCGCGACATAGCATTGGTTTTCCAAGGCGCGGGCGCGGGCCGAGAAATGCACGCGATTGAAACCAGCGAGCGTATCCGTGCAGCTGGGTGCGAGGATCAACCAAGCGCCGGCCATGACTTGCACGCGGGCATGTTTTGGAAATTCGATATCATAGCAGATTGAAATGCCAATCCTGCCCCAAGGTGTATCAAACACATTGGGATCGGCGCCTTGGCTGACGCCCCAGCGTTCAGTCTCAAACCGCGTCATGGCGCGCTTGTCCTGAAAGGCGACGCGGCCTTCTGGCGTGATCAAAGGCGCGCGATTGACCACGCGGCCAT
>CAMCEP010000387.1 GCA_945873675.1 Asaia bogorensis | reverse complement strand
ATGGCATTGAGCTGCCCGCGCCCGCGCATCAGCGCCTGTTTCAGCGAATCCGTGCTGGCAAAGCCGCGGCTTTTGAAGCGCGCGCCGCGTGTGGAGGCTTCCTGAATGGCCAGCGCCACATCATCAATCCTGCTGGCATCGGCAAACATCAATTCAGCCAGATTGTGCCGATGCGAAGCGACTCGTTCCGCGCCGGCCAAGGCGCGCACCTTCACCAACTGCGTGGGGCTTCTTTGAAAGCCCAGCGCGCCGGCACCGATGATGGTCAGGCTGCGAACCCTGTCTTGATCAAGCGCGGCCAAATGCCCGGAACAGAGCGCGCCGAAGGAAAACCCTGCCAGATCATAACGGCTGCCGGCCGGCAGAATGTGGTCCAACCCGCGCGCCAGGATTTCCGCCACCCCTTCGGGTGTGGAGACACCTTCCGGCATCGCGCTATCGCCAAGCCCGGGCAGGTCGGGCGTGATCACCATGCGTCCCGCACCAAGTGGGCCGATATTGCGTGCCCAATGCCGCCAGGAACCGGAACCGCCATGCAGCAGCACCAGCGGCGCGCCTTCCCCCCAAACACGCCAGACCATGCTGCCAGAACCACAAGGGGTTTCCGCCACGCGCGCCGAGGCCGCCAAGGGGATCAGGGCTGGGTGCAATTCCGCGCTGCCATCCTCGGCGCGCCAGATGATCTTGCTCATGTCTGTGTTCGATACCGTTTCGGCGGAAAGCTTAGGGCTGGGCGCGGCGCTATCCAACCCCAGGCACGCTTTCAGAGCGGCTTTTGCGCCTTTTCGAGCAAGCGGCCCAGGAAGCCGGGCTTCTTGGGCTCAGCGGGGGGCTTGGTGGCCTCAGCCGCGGCCTTGGCTTCGGCGGCGGCGCGCTTTTCCTTTTCAGCCAGCCATTTATCCAGGCTCATGCCTGCCTTGGCGGCGCGTTTGGCTTCGTAGGCGCGTTGCGCTTCGGTCAATTTCCGGTCGGCCATGATGAGTACCTCTTTACCGGCGCCTGAATGGCGCGCCGCGCGGCTTCCGGCAAGGGGCAAGAAGTGGCAGAAGCGCGGTTATGGACGCGAAAGTAAAAGCCGGCATTTGGGTTTCCATGGCGATCCGGCTTTCCGATATGGCCGGGCGGGCCGCTGCCGTGCTGCGCAAGGGGGACCCCGATAGCGGCGGCATTGTCTGCGTGCTGCGCGGGCGGGCGGGCGTGCAGGTGCTCAGCCAAATCCGTGATGCCGAGGGCCGGCCAGCCTGGCTGCGCGCGACAGGGCCCGGCGCGGTGGATCAGGAAACGGCAGATTCCTATGTCGCGCGGCAGGTGCAGCGCGATCCTGATCTGTGGGTGGTGGAATTCGACGCGCCAGATTTACAGCCGCCGTTTGAGGCGCGGATCGTCTAGGCTTCGGCCTGTCACACCGGATCGCAGCGGAGTTCAAAGCGGCATTCGCTGGCACCATGCGCGGCGCAGGCGACTTCGCGGCAGGCGGGTTCAGCCGCCCGCCCGGCCTGTTCCATGACGAAACGCATGGCGCCGCCAAAACTGCCTTCGAACATGTAGCAGACCGGGCGGCCAACCTGCCCGTAAGCCAGCGCATAGGCTGAATTGCGCACCGTAACTGCGGCAGTGCCGGCGGCTTCATCCAAGCCAGTGATCTCAAACAAGCCATAGCCGCGCTGGGATAGGCGTTTCAGATAGTGGCGAAAGGTCTCAACCGGGCTCAGCCCATGCGTCTTGGCTTCCGCGCGGCACCATTGCAGCGCGGAAAGATCAGCCGAGCCATACATGATGCCGCGGAAGCGATCAGCGCCGATCGCTTCCTCCACGCTTTTCTGGATATTCACCAGAAAATGGCGCGGCAGATAGATCATCGGCAGCCCATCGGTCCGCCAAATCCCGGTTTCGGGATCAACCTCTATCGGTACTGCTGGCCCGGCCATTGGCGTCAGCCTTTCTGCGCGGCCTGGAAGGCTTCGAAGAAGGCGGTTGGCTTGACGATCCGATTCTGCATCTGCACCAGCGCGCCCGTTTCTGCGACCTTCTTCAGGTAGGCCGCCCAGGCTGGGTCAGCCGCCATTGCGGCACGACGGCGTTCACGATCCGCCTGATCATCATAGGCCCACATATGGACAATGGTATTGAGCTCACCTTCGATGGTCGTGAACCAGCCATAGCAGCGGCCAAGGTGCTTTTTCTGGATGTCCCAGCCTTCCTTTTCATAAAGCGCGACAAAGTCAGCGACCTTATTGGGCAGGCAGGTATAGATGCGGAGGTCAATGATCATGGCGGGGTTCCTTCAAGGGTGAGGACGCCAGCTTAAGCGCACCCGGCCCAGGGGCGCTACTGCCCATTTCTTGCGGGAAACGCGGGATTTTGCGACCGTGCCCCCCATGGAACAACACGCCATCACCACCGTTGCGGAGCTCGAAGCCCTGTATGATCAGGTGCTGGAAACCGCCGCGAATAAATCCACCGATAGGCTTGATGCGCCAACGCGCGCCTTCATTGCCGCCTGCCCCTTTGTGCTGCTGGGCACGCAGGGTTCGCGGGGCAATCACATCACGCCGCGCGGCGATGCGCCCGGCTTTGTCCAAGCGCTGGATGACCACCACGTCATGCTGCCTGATCGCAAGGGCAATAACCGGCTTGATGGGCTGCGCGATATTCTGGAAGACAATCGGGTATCACTGCTGTTCCTGATCCCTGGCGTGAATGAAACGCTCCGCCTGCATGGCACGGCCACGATTTCAACAGATCCGGAATTGCGCGCGCGGTCGGTGGCGCAGGGCAAGGAACCGGCCACGGTACTAATTATCAAGATCCGCGAAATTTTCGTCCAATGCCCGAAATCGCTGATGCGATCAGCCTTATGGGGCGGGCAGGCACGCCCGGCCGAGGCGCCAAGCCTGGGGCAGTTGATTTCCGCCCATAAGAAGGGCGCGGTTGATGCGGCTGCCTATGACTTGGCGGCGCCGGCGCGGATGAAGGCCAATCTTTACTGAAGGCCGGGCGAAGGCGCCGCGCCTTCAACGATCCGTCAGCCGCAATTCAATGCGCCGATTGCGCGCCAAAGCCTGGGATGAATCGCCCGGATCAAT
>CAMCEP010000386.1 GCA_945873675.1 Asaia bogorensis | reverse complement strand
AGGAAAGGACTCGAACCTTCACAGCCTTGCGGCCACAGGTACCTGAAACCTGCGCGTCTACCAATTCCGCCACCTGGGCAAAGGGGGCCGGCGCCTTTCGGCGAGACGCGCGCATTTACGCGCTGGGGGGTGGGGCGTCAAGGAGGAGTATTGGGGGGGGCGATCGGGGGCGCTGCCCCCGAAGCCCCCGCCGGGGGTTGGGGCTGCGCGCTAGACCGAAGCTTGTGAGGCCTTCTGGCGCAGTCAGAACAATACCCGCTGCATGCGCTGATTCAGCGAAGTAGCGGTGCCGCCCACGGTGCAGAACCGAATTTGCAGCGTGGATTTGAATTCCTCTATCCGGAATATGTCGGTCGAAGTTTCAGAAAGCTTCGGGCCGCCATAGCCGGCATGCGCCAAAGCGCAGCGGAACTTCTGGTCTTGCTGATTGGTTACCATCACCGTTCCGGCGAAGCCGCGTGTCGCGATGGTCGGATGGGTCACGGGAATGATATCAATAAACTCAACTTCCTTGGCTTGGGGGAAGCGTCCGCGTACCCAGGTTTCAAAAGCCTCGCGCGACCGCAATTGGCTGAAGGCGTGCTCACCAAAATAGGAATAGGGTGCGATCATCCGCTGTGCATTGGCCCAGCCACGGTCCGTAATGACGACAACATCATGCACAACTGCATTGTCGCGCATTGTCCGCTTCGCATCCCTAAGGGGCATGTCGGAAAACACTACGGCAAGGTTGCCGCCGAGTTGCGCGGTCTCGATGGGCGTCCAGTCGTCAAGCCGTATGGAGCCGCCAGCATTGTCCTTCTGCCAACCCGGCCCTTCGCAGGCCGTCACGAGCACGGCGCAAAAGACCAGCACTGTAACCCGCGCCATAGAAGACCAAGAACGCATCGGACATTCCCCCGGGTACTATTGATGCGGAAAGGTTAAGCCAGGGCCATTTTCTACCGCAAGACGAATTGTATTAAATTTATGCAACCCACTCCCTTGCCCCAAGTCCAGGCGGGGTTCGGGGTAACAATCTTTGATTTAGCGCGCAGCCGCCACACCAACCCTGCGCGCGCCGCTGGCTGACGCCAGCAGCGCCCCCGCCTACCCCTTTGACGCATCCCTCCCGCTCCTCCACAACCCGCCCGCATGACTGTTCTGGCCATCCGAGACCTCACCATTCGCCTTGGCGGGCGCGCCTTATTGGAAGGTGCTGCGCTTCAGGTGGATGATGGGCGCAAGATTGGCCTCATTGGCCGCAATGGCGCCGGCAAATCCACCTTACTCCGTGCCATTGTGGGTGAATTGCAGCCGGATGGGGGTGAGATCAGGCTCTCGGCCCGTGCGCGCATGGGCCATGTGGCGCAGGAAGCGCCTGCGGGTGCGGCGAGCCTGTTGGAAGCGGTTTTGGCCGCGGATACCGAACGCGCGGCATTGCTCATGGAAGCGGATGGCGCGGCTGATCCTGGGCGGGTTGCTGAGATCCATGAAAGGCTGATTGCGATCCGCGCCGATAGTGCGCCGGCGCGTGCGGCGGCGGTGCTTTCTGGGCTTGGTTTTGATGCTGCGGCGCAGGCGCGGCCTTTGGCGGAATTTTCGGGTGGGTGGCGCATGCGTGTGGCGCTCGCGCGCGCCTTGTTTTTGGAACCGGATTTGTTGTTGTTGGATGAACCAACGAACCATCTGGATTTGGAGGCGACGCTCTGGCTGGAAGGCTGGCTCTCGCGGTTTCCGGGGGCGGCGATTGTTGTCAGCCATGATCGTGGGTTGTTGGAACGCTGCGTGGATGCGATTGCGCATCTCGATCGCGGGGACATCACGCTCTATTCGGGAAATTTTGCGGATTTCTTGCGCATCCGGGCGGAACGCCAGGCGCAGCAGCAGGCGCAGAATGTAAAGCTGATATCGGAACGCGCGCGCATTCAGTCTTTTGTGGATCGCTTTCGCGCCAAGGCCACCAAGGCGCGCCAGGCGCAATCTCGGCTGAAGGCGCTTGAGCGTATGCCGGCGGTGGAAGCGCTGGTGGAAGACACGCCCGTGCGGTTTGCCTTTCCAGCGCCGGAGGCTTTGGCGCCGCCGATATTGTCGCTGAACCGAGCGTCGGTTGGTTATGGCGGGGCGCCGATTTTGCAGCATTTATCGCTTCGGCTGGATCAGGAAGATCGCGTGGCGCTGCTGGGTGCGAATGGCAATGGCAAATCCACGCTGGCGAAGCTGTTGGCCGGGCGGCTTGATGTTTCGGGCGGGGAGATGTTTCGCAATAATCGGCTGCGCGTTGGTTATTTCGCGCAGCATCAGGCCGAGGAGTTGGATTTGGCCGGCACGCCGCTCTCCCATATGCAGGCGGCGCTGCCGAAGGCGACTGAAACCGCGTGTCGTGCGCAATTGGCGCGTTTCGGGCTGGATGCGGATAGGGCAGAGACAAAGGTGGCGCAGCTTTCGGGTGGGGAAAAGGCGCGGCTGTTATTGTCGCTCACCACGCGCGATGCGCCGCAAATGCTGATCCTGGATGAACCGACGAACCATCTGGATATTGATGCGCGTGATGCGCTGGTGAAGGCGCTGGCCGATTTTGAAGGCGCGGTGGTGCTGATCACGCATGATCCGCATTTGGTGGAGCTAGTGGCGGATAGGCTTTGGCTGGTGGCCGATGGTACCGTGACCAGTTTTGACGGCGATCTGGATGAATATCGCGCGCTATTGGCCGAACGTGCGCGCGGCACCGCGTCGCGTGGGGAGCCCGGTGGGATGCGGGCGGAAGCGCGGCGCGAAAGGGCTGAAAACCGCGCTGCCTTGCAACCCCTGCGTGCACGCTTGAAGGCGGTGGAAGCCGCGCTGGAAAAACTGGGGAAGGAGGGTGCGCTGATCGAAAAACGGCTCGCGGACCCTGACACCTATGCCCGTTTCAAGGCCGAGGATATCGCCTGGGCCAATACCCGCCGCGCCGCCATTGGCAAGGAAGTGGCGGGGTTGGAGGAGGAATGGCTGGAGCTTTCGGAGAAGCTCGAAGGCGAATAAAGGGGTGCCCGCGATTTACACAAAAGCGTCACGTTGCTAGGTATCGGTCCGTCTCAAGTCATTGCCCCCGCGCGGAGTTCCCCCG
>CAMCEP010000385.1 GCA_945873675.1 Asaia bogorensis | reverse complement strand
AAATCGCGGCCTTCGGACATGATATTGCCCCAGGTTGGGGTGGGCGGCACGGCGCCAACGCCCAGGAAGGAAAGTGTGGCTTCAGACAGCACCGCGAAGGCAAAAAGGAAGGATAGCTGCACAATCACTGGCGCCATGGCATTGGGCAGGATATGCCGCGTCAGAATGCGCCAATGGCCCGCACCAGCGGCAACGGCGGCTTGGACAAATTCCATCTCTCGCAGCACAATCACAGAAGACCGCACAATGCGCGCTGTGCGCGGGATATAGACAATGCCCAGCGCCAGAATGACATTGAAGGTCGAAGGCCCAAGCACGGAAGTAACCGCGATGGCGAGCAGAATGGCCGGGAAGGCCATCAGCGCGTCATTGATGCGCATCAGCAGATTATCAATGCGGCGGAAGTAACCGGCAGCGGCGCCGATCAAAATACCAAACACCGCGTTCAGCGCCACCACGGAAGCACCAATCAGCATGGAAAGCTGCGCACCCCACACCACGCGGGACCACAGGCTGCGCCCGAAACTATCCGTGCCGAAAATCCAACCCTCACCAGGGGGCTTGAATTTGTTGCGCATGGAAAGCCGGTTTGGATCAACATCGGTAATCCAAGGCGCCAGAATGGCGGTAACGGCAATGATCAGGAACAGCACGAGCCCTGTCATGAATAGCCGATGGCGCAACAGGCGCTTGATGGTGGCGCGCGCCGGGTGTTCGCGCCTGAGCGCAATGCCTTCAGCGTCTATGGCGGCGGCATCACTCATAGCGCACCCTTGGATCAATCAAGGCATAGAGGATATCAACCAAGACATTCACCACCACCAGAAAGGTCGTCACCAGCAAAAGTCCGCCTTGCACCATGGGGTAATCGCGGCTGAGCACCGCTTGCGTCAGTAATTGCCCCATACCGGGCAGCGAAAACAGCGCCTCCGTCACCACTGCGCCCGACAGCAAAAGGGAGATGATGATACCAATCACGGTCACAATCGGGATCAGCGCATTGGCCAGGGCATGCTTCAGGATCACCTGGCGTTCCGGCAGCCCTTTGGCGCGGGCCGTGCGTACATAATCCTGCCGCAGCACTTCCAGCATTCCAGACCGCGTGATGCGCGCCAGCAAGCCCGCTTGCAGCAAGGCGAGCGATATCGCCGGCATGGTGGTGCTGCGCAGCCAGCCGATCGGGTCCTGTGAGAAGGGTATGTAGCCGCCACTCGGCAACCAGCCGAGCTGCACGGCGAAGAAAATAATCATCAACAGACCAAGAAAGAAATTCGGGATGGAAATGCCGAGCATGGCGATCATCATCGCCACCTGATCCACCCAGGTATTCTGTCGCAGGGCAGCAATAATGCCACTGGTCACACCAATCAGCAGCGTCAGCACAAGGGCGTAGAGTGAAAGCCCGATGGTCACCGGCAAGCGTTCCATAGTGGCGGCCAGCACGCCTTTGCCAAGCAGCAGGGACTTGCCGAAATCGCCTTGCAGCAGCCCTTGGTAGTAATGCAGCAATTGCAGGATCACCGGCTCATCCAGGCCAAGATCGCGGCGCAATTGTTCGATCTGTGCTGGGGTTGCCGATGTGCCGGCAATCGCTGCCGCCGGGTCACCAGGGATCAGCCGCATCAGCCCGAAGCTGATGAGGCTGACAATGAACAATACCGGAATGGCGCTGAGCAGCCGGCGGAGCGCGACCAGAATCAAGGCAGATCGCGCTCCCTAAAGGCAAACCTCAACGCTCAATCCACACATTGGAAAAGCGCGGAATGCGGAAGGGCGCGAAGCCCTTCACATTGGCGCGCGAGGCCTGAACCTTGGTGAGTGACCCGAAGGGATAGGCATAAGCGCGTTCCAGCACCAGGCGCTGCATGCGCGCAAAGGCTTCCTGCCGCGCCGCCGGGTCGCGCAGATTATTCATGTCATTCCACGCGGCCATCACTTCCGGATCATCCTTGTCATCCTTGGGGCGATAGTTCGCACCGGGAGATACCAGAAATTGCATGGTGGCCAAGGCGCCGAGTGCGGGCTGCGTGCCCCAGCCGGAATGGAAGAAATGCCATTCGGTCGAATTGACCCTTTGCGACATTTGCACCGATGTCGGCCAATCCACCACGCGAAGCGACGCATTGATGCCAACCGCCTTCAGCTGCTGTTCCATGACCAGCGCCGAATTATACATGGGCGGATAGTCGCGATTGGTCAGAATGACGATGGGTTCGTTGCGATAGCCGGATTCGCGCAGTAGGGCGCGGGCGCGCTGCTGATTGTTGATGTTGTAGGTTTCCTTGCCAGCATCCGTATAACTGGGCTGGTTCGGATATTGGAAACCGACATTCAGGCGATAATTATTGTCAGTCGCCGCATCCATGATGTCTTCCATATTCATGGCAGCCTGGACAGCGCGACGGAAGGCAAGATTATCGGTGGGTGCCAGCGCTGTATTTGGCAGCGCGATCTGAATCCACCAATTCTGCAAGGGCAGGATGGTGATGGCGTTATTGCGGCGTAAGCCTTCCAGCGAACGTGTGGGCACATCTTCCACCAGGTGCAGCGCGCCGGTTTCCAAGCCCGCCACGCGGGCGCTGGCTTCGGTCACGATGCGGAAGGTCACGGTATCCAGGCAGGCAACACGATAGCCGCCAAAGCCTGTGCGCTGTTCGTGGGCGGTATTGGGCTTATAGCCATCAAAGCGCCCAAGCTTGGCATGGCTGCCGGGCACGAATTCCATCAGGCGGAAAGGGCCGGTGCCCACAGGGCGCAGCTGCTGGCGTTCATCATCCTTATGTTCTGAAGGGATGATAACGATGGGGACGGAGAAGGAAGACAGCGCCTCAACAAAGGTGGGCTGCACCTGCTTCATGCGGATGATAAAGGTTTGCGCATCCGGCGTTTCCCAGCGCGCGACATTATCCAGCGTGCTGCGCTGCAGACCAATCCGGTTGTAGCGATCAAAGGAAGCCGCGATATCCGCGGAAGTCAGCGCCTTGCCATTATGGAAGGTGATGCCTTGGCGGAGCTTGAAAGTATAGCTCAAGCCATCCGCAGCTTCCTGCATGGATTCGGCCAATTCTGGGATGGGCTTGTTGTTCTCAT
>CAMCEP010000384.1 GCA_945873675.1 Asaia bogorensis | reverse complement strand
GCTTCAAAATAGACCTCGGTCTTGCCGGAACCGGTGACGCCGGAAAGCAGCGTGGTGCTGTAGTCCTCGCGCGCGACGGCTGAGCGCAGCAAGGCGGCCGCCTCCGCCTGGTCAGCGTCCAGCACCGGGCCAGGGCGGGCCAGATCAGGCAGGCGGAAATCCTCAAGCGGTGGCAGCAGGCCCGGGATCAGCAACCCGGCATCGGCCATGCCGCGCAGCACGGCGGGCGCCACGCCCGCGTCGCGGGCCAAATCATCGGGGGCGCGCGTTTCACCCACAGGTAATGCGGCCAGCACCCGCTGGCGCGCCGGCGTCAGGCGCGGTGCTTCGGGCAAGGGATCGGCTCGGCACCAGCCGGCGCGATGGGGTTGTGCCTCCAGGGCAGCAGGCACGCTCATCGCCATGCGCAGCACCGCGCCGCGGGGCGAAAGCGTATAGGCCGCCACCCAATCCACGAAGCGGCGAAGCTTTTCCGGCATGGGGGGCGCTTCCAGCACGGCGGCGATGGGGCGCAGCCGATGCTCTGGCAGGGCCGAATCGGGTGCCTCATCCCACACAACGCCCAGCACCTGCCGCCCGCCCAAGGGTACGGCGACGAAGCTACCAGGGGGCGGCGCTTCGCCCTCAGCCCGATAATCATAGGCATCGGCCAGCGGTAGCGGCAGCAGCACGCGCAAGCGTTTGGCAGAACTTGAAGAAATTGTTTCAGGCAAAAGGGACTGCTTTCGCGACGGGGCCGGCATGGGCTAAGGTTTAGCCCATTCGCGGCAGGGAGGCTTGCGCTTTGTGCTGCGCGGCGCCATTCCCCGCCAAAGCCTTGTCTTTCGCCATGCAGGATTGGAATTCATGAAGTTTTTCGTTGATACCGCCGAAGTCGCCGAAATCCGCGCCCTTGCCGAATTGGGCATGGTGGATGGTGTGACCACCAATCCTTCGCTGATCGCGAAATCCGGCCGCGACATGAAGCAGGTGATTGCGGAAATCTGCGCCATTACGCCTGGCCCCGTCAGCGCTGAAGTGACCGCAACGGACGCGGCCGGCATGCTGGCCGAAGGGCGCTTTCTGCGCGGCATTGCGCCAAATGTGGCGGTGAAGGTGCCGCTGACGGAAGCCGGGTTGATCGCCTGCCGTACGCTGGCTGCAGAAGGCACACCGGTGAATGTGACGCTTTGCTTTTCCGCAGCCCAGGCCCTGCTGGCTGCCAAGGCGGGCGCCGCGTTCATTTCCCCCTTTGTTGGGCGGCTTGATGATATTGCGACGGATGGCATGCGGCTGATTGCGGACATCGTACAGATATACCGCAATTACCCCGCAATCCGCACAGAGGTTTTGGTGGCTTCCATCCGCCACCCGATCCATCTGGTAGAAAGCGCCAAGATGGGCGCGCATGTGGCGACCCTGCCGCCTGCCGTGATCCGCCAATTGCTGAAGCATCCGCTCACTGATCGCGGCCTGGAGGCGTTTCTCGCGGATTGGAAAAAGACAGGACAAAGCATCCTGTGAGCAACCCTTCCTCAGACGGGAAGGCCCCGAACGGGCCCTCGGCTGAGGAGGTGGAGGCTTTTTTGCGCGCCAATCCTGGCTTTTTGGCGGAGAGGCCTGAGCTTTACCGGGTGCTGGCACCGCCACGGCGCGTGCATGGCGATGGGCTGACCGATCATATGGCGGCGATGCTGGGCGCGGAACGTGAACGCGCTGCGGCGCTGGATGCGGAATTGCGCCTGGCGCTTGATGCGGAACGGGCGGGGCTTGGCTTGGTATCGCGTGTGCGCCTGGCGGTGCTGGCGCTGATGCGGTCAGACAATGCGCCTGAGACCGTAGCGCAGGAATGGCCCAATCTTCTCGGGCTTGAAAGCTGCACGCTATGCGTGGAGCCACCGGATAATCCCGGCCAGCTTTGGATGCGCCCGGAACAGCGGCCCCTGCCACGCGGTATGGTGGAAAAACTGCTCGGGCGTGGGCGTGATGTGCTGGTGCGCGACAAGCCCGAAGATGCCGATACGCTGCATGGCGAAGCGGGTGGGCTGATTGCGCGCGATGCGCTGATACGCGTGGTGGTGGCGCAGCAGCCGCTGATGCTGCTGGCACTTGGCGCGCGGGATGCGCATGCGCTGCCCGCCCGGCATGGCACTGAACCCTTGGTGTTTTTGGGCCGCGCCGTGGCGGCGGCGATTGCAAGGTAGCATGACTGGCGCTGAAGCCGCAGCCGCCTGGCTTGGCTGGTTCGCCCAGGAACGCCGCGCGAGTGCGCATAGCATCGAAGCCTATGGGCGCGACGTGGCGCAATTCCTTGGCTTTCTGACTGGGCATTTGGGGGCGGAGCCTGACCTGACCACGCTTGGTACGCTGCGGCCGGCGGATCTGCGCGCCTTTCTGTCCGCCCGCGCCATGGAAGGTGATGTGGGCGCAACGCGCGCGCGCAAGCTTGCCGCGATCCGGAGTTTTCTGCGCTATTTGCAACGCCACCAGGGCATGGCGCCTGTGGCACTTGCGGGGCTTCGCGCGCCGCGTGCGAAAGTGCCTTTGCCGCGTGCGCTGAGTGTCAAGGAAGCACGCGCCGCGGCGGAAGAAATCCCCGATGTCTATGCTTTGGGGCGGCATGAAAACCCGCGCCTGCAAGCGGCACGCGACCGCGCCTTGTTCACGCTGCTTTATGGCGCAGGGCTGAGATTGGGGGAGGCTTTGGCGCTGAATTTGGGCGATGCACCTCGCCAGGGGTCTGACGCTGCGCTTCGCGTAGTTGGCAAAGGCAATAAGGAAAGGCTGGTGCCGATCTTGCCGGTGATTCGCGATGCCATGGCGGCCTATTTGGCCGAACGCGGCAGTGGTGCAGCGGATGAGCCCTTGTTCATCGGCGCGCGCGGTGGGCGGCTTGATCCGGCCGTTGCACAAAAGCGCTTGCGTGATTTTCGCAGGCTTGCCGGGCTGCCGGAACATGCAAGCCCGCATGCGCTGCGGCATTCCTTTGCCACACATTTGCTGGGCGGCGGCGCTGATTTGCGTGCGATTCAGGAATTGCTCGGCCATGCCAGCCTTTCCACCACGCAGCGCTATACGGCGGTGGATGCGGCGGCGCTGCTAGAGACCTGGCGGAAGGC
>CAMCEP010000383.1 GCA_945873675.1 Asaia bogorensis | reverse complement strand
GGCTGGCACGGCACCACCATTCTTTGCGTCCGCAAGGGCGGGCAAGTGGCCATGGCCGGGGATGGGCAGGTCTCGCTTGGGCAGACCGTGGTGAAGGGCAATGCGCGCAAGATCCGCCGGATCGCCGGCGGCAAGGTGCTGGCAGGCTTCGCCGGCGCCACAGCCGATGCCTTCACTTTGCTGGAACGGCTGGAAGCCAAGCTGGAACGCTTCCCGGATCAATTGGAACGGGCCTGCGTTGACCTGGCCAAGGATTGGCGGACGGATCGCTATTTGCGCCGCCTGGAAGCCTTGCTGGCGGTGGCCGATCATAAACGATCCTTGCTGGTTACCGGGCAGGGCGATGTGCTGGAACCGGAAGACGCCATCATCGGCATTGGGTCTGGCGGCAATTACGCGCTTTCCGCAGCGCGCGCGCTGCTGCCCGTGGAAGGTGTGGAAGCTGAGGAGATTTGCCGGCGTGCGATGAAGATTGCCGCCGATATCTGCGTCTACACCAACGGCAATATCATCCTGGAAACACTGGCCGCCAGCACGGGAGACGCGGCATGACCGAAACCGTCAACCTCTCCCCACGCGAAATCGTCTCAGAGCTTGATCGGCATATTGTCGGCCAGCAGGAAGCCAAGCGCGCGGTGGCCATCGCATTGCGTAATCGTTGGCGGCGCCAGCAATTGGCGCCGGGGCTGCGTGAAGAAGTGGTGCCGAAGAACATCCTGATGATCGGGCCGACCGGCTGCGGCAAGACGGAAATTGCGCGCCGCTTGGCGCGGCTGGCGCATGCGCCCTTCCTGAAAGTGGAGGCCACGAAATTCACCGAAGTTGGCTATGTCGGCCGCGATGTGGAAAGCATTGTGCGTGACCTGGTGGAAGTGGCCATCACCATGGGGCGTGAAGCCGCGCGCAAGGGTGTTGAAGCCAAGGCCGAACTGGCCGCCGAGGAAACCCTGCTGACCGCGCTTGTGGGTGAAGGTGCATCAGGTGAAACGCGCCTGAAATTTCGCCGCATGCTGCGCGAAGGTCAATTGGAAAACCGCGAAATCGAAGTGCAATTGGCCGATTCTGGCCCGGCCATGCCGATTGGTATCATGGATCTGCCGGGCGGCCAGCCGCCGCAAATGCAGAATTTGCAGGATATGTTTGGTAAGATGTTCGGCGGACGGTCCAAATCACGCAAAATGACAGTCGCCGAAGCTCGTAGCGCGTTGTTGAAAGATGAAGCCGACAAGCTATTGGATCAGGATGCGGTGGTGCGCGAAGCACTCGCCAATGTTGAAGCCAATGGCATCGTCTTCCTGGATGAGATTGACAAGATTTGCGCACGTACCAGCGAAAGTGGGATGCGTGGCGGCGATGTCTCCCGCGAAGGGGTGCAGCGCGATTTGCTGCCGTTGATTGAAGGCACCACGGTGACCACCAAGCACGGGCCGGTAAAGACGGATCATGTGCTGTTCATCGCCTCTGGCGCTTTTCATCTTTCCAAGCCTTCCGATCTTTTGCCGGAATTACAGGGCCGCTTGCCGATCCGCGTGGAATTGAAGGCGCTGTCGCGCGATGATTTCCGCCGGATTTTGACCGAGCCGGAACATTCCTTGCTTAAACAATATACCGCGCTGCTTGGCACGGAATCCGTGGCCCTGGATTTCACGCCCGATGCGGTTGAAGCGATTGCCGATCTGGCCGCGGAAATCAACGCGAGTGTGGAGAATATCGGCGCGCGGCGGCTGGCGACGGTGTTGGAACGGCTGCTTGAAGAAATCTCCTTCACCGCGACTGATCGCGCGGGGGAGGCGATTGCGGTGGATGCCGCCATGGTGCGCGACCGTGTGGCTCCGCTTGCCGCCAGTGCTGATCTTTCGCGGTATATCTTATAGGCCATGCCTGCTTCGCATCCGCTCACCAGACATGGCCTAACCTGTGTTTGGTCGCATTTTCCGAGTCGCCAAGTGCGCACACTTGGCTTGAAAATGCCGCGTAGATTTTGGTCGCATTTTCCTAGTCGCCAAGTGCGCACACTTGGCTTGAAAATGCTCCAGCCATGAGCCTTACGGTCAGCGCCACCCCACCGCCGCTGGGTCCCCGCGCCGCCGCCGAATTGCGCGCGGCGTTTGAGGCGTTGGAGAATCCCTCCCTCGCCGCGCGGCTTTCGGCAACGGTTGGCACACCGATTGAAGCACTGACCGCGCGCCTGCCAGGCCCCCTGCAAGGCGGGCTGCAAGGCGCGGTGCGAACAGCGCTGACAACGGCAATGGGGGCGGCGCTACGGTCATCGCCGGCGGCCACACCTTCGATTTTGCCATCATCCTGGCTGCATCGCGGCCTGGCGGCGGCAACGGGTGCCGCGGGCGGTGCCTTTGGCCTGGCGGGCACGCTGGTGGAATTGCCGGTTTCCACGACTGTTCTGCTGCGCCAGATCGCAGCGATTGCGGCAGAAGAGGGTGAGGATTTGTCTCGCCCCGAAATCGCCGCCGAATGCCTGAAAATCTTCGCCCTGGGCGGGCGCGGCAAAAGCGATGATGCGGCCGAATCTGGCTATTTCGCGCTGCGCATCGCCTTGGCCGAGGCACTAAAGGGCAGCATCGGCGCAACCGTACTGCCCGGCTTTATCGCGGCCATTGCGGCGCGCTTTGTGGGACCTGTGGGGCTGAAGCTTTCCGCCCAGGCCGCGCCATTGATTGGCGCCGCGGCAGGGGCCGCGATCAACCTGGCGTTTCTGGAACATTTCCGTGGTGTTGCGCGTGGGCACTTTACGCTGAGGCGACTGGAACGCGTGCATGGCGTGGCACCTGTGCGCGCGGCTTATGAGGTGCTGGCGGCAGGCCGGGATGTGGCGTTTTCGAGGGTTTAGCCGCCAGGGCCTTGCCCAATGACCGGACGGCGCCGCCCAGCCAGGAAGGCCGCGCGCAGATTTTCAGGCACTTCTTCGGGCGAGAGGTAATCGCCCCCTTCGTAAAGCATACCGTGGCGGAGATAGGTTTCGCGCATTTTTTCCGCCACCAGATGGACGATGCCGATGGGTTCCCCGCCGAATCTTGGTTCTATCCATACGCCATCTACGGGGCGCATTTGGGGAAGCGCGTAATGGCTCATCCAATTGGCGCG
>CAMCEP010000382.1 GCA_945873675.1 Asaia bogorensis | reverse complement strand
TGAGCATCACCGGCCCCAGCCTGCGCGATAGCCTTGCCGCCTTTGGCTTTGCGGCCGCGGCGCCGGACCCCGCAAGGCTGCGCCGTTTTGAAGGCCGTGGGCGGTTGGTGCTGGAACCCAACCTGATCGAAGCGCCGGAATTTTCCCTGCTGCTGGATGGCGGGCGCTATGCCGGGGCGGGCGCGCTCAGGCTTGGTGCGCGGCCCGCGCTTGGGCTTGGGCTTTCCATTGATGCGCTGTCGCTGGATGGGGTGTTGTCTGAAAGCCTGTCCTGGCAGGAAGCCACCGAAGCGCTGCAAGGCTTTGATGCCAATCTACGCCTGACAGCGGGCAAGCTGGAATGGCAGGGGCAGGCTTTGGATGGCGTGGCGCTGGAAGCCACGCTGGATGCGGGCCGGCTTTCGCTGCAACGCTTCTCGGCGCGCCAGGGCAGCGCCAGCATAGCGGCTTCCGGCGGCATCAACCTGGGCGCCACGCCAAGCCTTGCCGATGCTGCGCTTGAAATCACTGCCCCCATGGCCAGCGCCCTGCCGCCACTGCTGAGTGAAGCGCTCAACCTGCCCGCCGGGCTGGCGGCGCTGCCGGTTTCATTGCGTCTTCGGGGTAATGGTTCGGTCGAGGCGCTGTCGTTCAACGCCGATATCGCGCTTGAGGATGCAAGGCTTGACGCCAATGGCGTGTTCGATCTGCCAAAGGCGCGCGGCGAGGGCAGCCTGACCTTCCGCCACCCCAGCGCAGCGCGGCTTTTCGCGCTTACGCTCGGCCGGGAGGAGCCAGGCTGGATGGGTGAGGGCTCGGCTTCCCTTATCGCGCGCATCGCTGCGGAAGGCAGCGTCTTCACGCTGCCCTTCTTCGCGCTTGTTGCGGCTGAGGCGCGGCTTGAAGGGGAAGCACGGCTGGAGTTGAACGATGCAAGGCCCAAGTTGGCGCTACGCATTGCAGCCGAAAACCTGGCCTTGCCGACGCTGGATTTGACAGATCAGGAACCGCTGCCATTGGCTTTTTTGGTGGCGCTGGATGGCGCGCTCAGCCTCAACGCCACGCGCATCGCGGTTTCGGGGCTGCCAGCGGTGGAGAACGCCCAAGCGGAGGTGACGCTTGAAGGTGGCCGGCTGCAGCTTGCGTCCTTCCGCACCGCCCTTGCCGGTGGCCAGATGGAAGCACGCGGTATTCTGGATGCCAGCGCGCAACCTCCACGCCTGGAAGGCGATCTCGAGGTTACTGGTGCGACGCTGGCGCACCCGATCTTTGACCTGCCGCTTGACCTTGCCGCGGGCAGGATTGCGCTGGCGGGTCGCCTGGCGGGATCGGGCCATGCGCCATCTGCGCTGCTTTCTTCCCTGGAAGGGTCCGGACGGTTTTTGCTTTCTGATGGTGTGGTGGCCGGGATGGCGCTGCGGGATGCCTATGCCGCTGCAGGGCTTGCTGATCCTGTGGCAGCAGAGGCTGCGCTGCGCCGTGCCCTTTCCGGTGGCGCAACGGCTGTGGAGCGCCTGGAAGGTGGCTGGCAAATCGCCGCCGGGCGGCTTTCGTTGAAAGAAGTGAATATCGCCGGAGAGGGTGGGGTTTCTGCCCGCATCACTGGATCGATGGATTTGCCGCGCCAAGTGCTGGACCTTGGCTTCGCGCTGCGCCCACCGGTGGCCGAAGCGCCCGAGATTGGGCTGCGTTTTTCAGGCCCGGCCGCGGCGCCGCAGCGCTTGCCCGATATCGCGCCCTGGGCGCGTTGGCGGGCGGAGCAGCGCTGAGGCAATGCGCCCTGGGAATGGCTTTCAGCAGCCACACCCAACCGGCGTACCGGCCCGGCCTTCCAGCCCGGCGGTCTGATAGCCATCACGCTTCCACCAATCCAATCCGCCGATCAATTCACGCACCTTGAAGCCAAGGGTGAGTAATTTGAGCGCGGTCTTGGTTGACCCGTTGCACCCAATGCCATCGCAATAGCAGATATAGGTCTTCGACTTGTCCAGGGCTTCGGTGCTGAGCGTGGAAATGCCCCGATGCGGCAGGTTGATCGCACCGGGGATATGTTCCTGCGCAAAGGCCGCTTCGGAACGGCCATCCACGACCACCAGAGCCTCCCCATTGCTGATTGCAACATGAAGGTCCCAGGAATCCATCTCATAAGCCAGCTTGCTTTGGTAATGGGCCATCTGTTCGATTGACATTTCAGTTTCCTTTCAGTTCAGCGAGGGTTGTTGAGAAGCCTTACTCCGCCGCAATCGCCTGCACTTCGCTCATCGGCACCGGCAGATATTGCGCATATTCCTTCGGCACCACATGCCAGAAACGCCCGCGTTCCGTCGCCCATTCATTCAATAGGCGCGCGGCAAAGCGGCTGCCGGTTTCCGCGACATGGCGCGCGATCAGATCGCGCAAAGCATCTTCCCAATGCGGATGGGCAAGGCGCGACCAGAGCAAGGTTTCCGGATTGATGCGCTTTTCAAACGTACCATCCGCATCATAGATAAAGGCCTGGCCGCCGGTGAAACCTGCGCCGAAATTATCGCCAACTGCGCCAAGGATCACAACCGTGCCGCCGGTCATATACTCACAGCCATTGGCGCCGCAGCCTTCCACCACGGCAGTCGCGCCGGAATTGCGCACGGCGAAACGCTCTCCGGCCTGGCCGGCGGCAAAAAGCTCCCCAGCCGTGGCGCCGTAAAGCACCGTATTGCCGATGATGGTATTCTCATGAGAGATCAGGCTGGATGAGGGCGCGGGGCGGACCACAATGGAAGCGCCAGATAGCCCTTTGCCGACATAATCATTGGCGTCGCCAAAGACTTCCAGCTTCAAGCCCCGCACACCGAAGGCGCCAAGCGATTGGCCGGCACTGCCCCGCAGCCGCACGGTCAAATGCCCGGCTTGCAGCCCTGTCATACCGAATTGCCGCACGATGCGCGACGACACCTTGGTGCCGATGGCGCGATGCGTGTTGCGGATATTGTATTGCAACTGCATCTTTTCGCCATGGCGGAACAGCGCATCCGCATCGCGGATCATTTCCGCATCCAAAGTCTCCGGCACCTCATTGCGGCCTTCCAGCGTGCAGTAGGATGCATGCGGGCCGGCATCGGCCTGCACCAAAAGCGGGTTGAGA
>CAMCEP010000381.1 GCA_945873675.1 Asaia bogorensis | reverse complement strand
CTTTATGACCTGATCTGGAAGCGCGCGGTCGCGTCCCAGATGGCCTCGGCCGAGATGGATCAAACGGCGGTGGATATCACCGCCAAGGATGCCCGCGCGCAATTCCGCGCCACCGGTTCCGTGATTGCCTTTGACGGTTTCCTGAAGCTCTATCGCGAAGATGAGGATGATCGCGCGGCCGATGCGCGCGCCGGCATCGCACCCGGCAGCGCGCCCGCCGAGGATGATGAAAGCCGCATCCTGCCGCCGATGCGGGAGAAGGAAGCGCTGAAGCGCGGTGACATCGCCGCAAGCCAGCATTTCACGCAGCCGCCGCCGCGCTATTCCGAAGCGTCATTGGTGAAGCGGCTGGAAGAACTCGGCATTGGCCGGCCCTCCACCTATGCGTCCATCCTGCAACGCTTACAGGATCTGAAATATGTCACGCTCGAAAAACGGCGTTTTATTGCGCAGGATTTGGGGCGCATGGTCACCACCTTCCTGGTGCGGTTTTTCGAGAAATACGTGGATACCGGCTTCACCTCCGCCATGGAGGAAAGGCTTGATGAAATCTCCGGCGGGCGGGCGGAATGGCGCGCGGTGATGCATGCCTTCTGGGATGAATTCTCCCGCGCGGTGGAAGCGACCAAGGATCTGAAAGTGCGCGATGTGATTGACGCGCTGGATGAGGATTTGGGGCCGCATATCTTCCCCGCGCGCGGCGATGGCACAGATCCGCGTGTCTGCCCGACTTGCGCTGCAGGCAGGCTGGGGCTGCGGCTTGGGCGCGGTGGCGCGTTTATCGGCTGTTCGAATTATCCTGAATGCCGTTACACGCGGCCCTTCGGCGTTGGGTCTGCCGATGGTGAAGGTGCGGGCGCGGATCGCGAATTGGGCAAGGATCCCGCAACTGGCCAAGCGGTGACGATGCGGCGCGGCCCTTACGGCGTTTATGTGCAACTTGGCGAACCGGGCACCGATGCCAAGGGCAAGCCCACCAAGCCGCGCCGTGCGAGCCTGGCTGCCGGGCAAAACCCGGATGGCATGACGCTGGAAGCGGCCCTTGGGTTGCTCTCCCTGCCACGCGTGATTGGCATTGATCCTGAAAGCCAGGAAGAAATCACCGCTGGGCTTGGGCGTTTCGGCGCCTATGTTCGCTGTGGCAGCATCTTCAAATCCTTGGACAAGGATGATGATGTGCTGACGGTTGGGCTCAATCGCGCCGTGGCACTTTTGGCCGATGCGCGGTCGCGCATTCGTGAATTGGGACCGCATCCAAAAGACGGAGAGATGGTGGTGGTGCGCAAGGGCCGCTTCGGGCCTTACGCGCAGCATGGGCGGACCGTGGCCAATCTGCCGCGCGATCTGGCCATGGAAGACGCCGCGCTTGCCGATATGGTCACGCTGCTTGCCGAAAAGGGCAAGGAGATGAAGGCGCGCGGCGCGGCGGCTCGCAAGGGTGCCAAGGGTGGTGCGCGCAAGGCCGCTGCCCCCGCCGCACCAGCGAAGCCAGCTGCCAAGGCCAAACCAGCCGCCAAGGCGAAGCCCGTTGCGAAGCCAAAAGCCGCCGCTGCCAAGGCAAAACCGGCAGCCAAGGCGAAACCTACGGCCAAGGCGAAAGCCAAGCCCGCAACGCGCAAGAGCAGCAGCTGAGATGCCACGTCGCGGCCCGCCGGTGAAAGGCCACAAGGCCCGATCCCGCGCCGCTTCCGGCCCGGCGGCCAGTGCCAAACGTCGCGGCGCGGCGCGTCAGGTGGGTGAGGCAACTGGCGAGCTTCCGTCCAAGGCCGCGCTGCGCGGGTTTTTGGCGGAAGCCAAAGGCCGCGTGACGAAATCCGAAATTGCCCGCGCTTTTGGGCTGAGTACGGATCAACGCCCGGCGCTCCGCCACATGATGCGCGAATTGGCGGAAGAAGGCGGGTCAAACCCTGCCGGCAAGCGCGCCATCATCGCGCCTGGCCGCCTGCCGGATATGGCGCCGGTGGAGGTGACCGGCACGGACCCGGATGGCGACCCTATCGCGCGCCCACTGCAATGGCAGGGCGAAGGCCGCCCGCCCATCATCTATATGCGCCCGGAAGGCAAAGGCCGCCCGGCGCTGGCGGTTGGCGAACGAGTACTCGCGCGCCTCAAGCCCATCGGTGCCGGCAAATATGAAGGCCGCACTTTCAAGCGCATCGCGGGCACTGCGCCGGCACGCATTCTGGGTGTTTATGAGGAAGGGCGCATCATCCCGACCGATCGGCGCCAGAAGGGCGAATGGATGGTCCCGCCCGGAGAAGCCGGCAGCGCCAAGCCAGGCGATATCGTTTTGGCCGAGCCCTTGCCCGCCACGCGCCATTTCGGCCCGAAGCCCGCGCGGATTATCGAAAGCCTGGGTGTGATGGGCGAACCGCGTTCGGTCTCACTCATCTGCATCCATGCCCATGGCATTCCCGATGTTTTTCCTGCGGAGGCGGTCCGCCAAGCCGAAGCGGCGCATGGCGTGACAGCACGCGGGCGAGTTGATTTGCGCGACCTGCCGCTGGTGACGATTGATGGCGACGATGCACGCGATTTCGACGATGCCGTGCATGCCGAAGCCGATGGCGCCGGCTGGAAAGTCACGGTCGCCATCGCCGATGTGGCGCATTATGTCGGCCCTGATAGCCATCTGGACCGCGAAGCCTGGGCGCGCGGCAATTCGGTCTATTTCCCCGATCGCGTCGTGCCCATGCTGCCCGAGGCACTTTCCAATGGCTGGTGCAGCCTGCGCCCGCGCGAAGATCGCGGCTGCCTTTTCGTGGAAATGCACTTTGATGGCGCGGGGCGGAAATCTGGGCATCGCTTCGGGCGCGGCATCATGCGTTCCGCCGCGCGGCTGACATACGAACAGGCGCAGGCGAGTTTTGAGGCCGGCAGCGAACCTGAAGGATTGGCTGCTGGCCATATGGCAAGCCTTTACGGTGCCTTCCGGGCCCTGCTGGCCGCACGCGAAGCACGCGGGACGCTTGATTTGAACCTGCCGGAACGCCGCGTATTGCTGGATGAAAAAGGGCGCGTGAGCGCGGTGGTGCCGCGCGCCAGGCTCGATTCCCATCGGCTCATCGAAGAATTCATGGTCGCCGCCAATGTCTGCGCGGCTGAGGAACTGGAACGCCTGATCCAACCCTGCAT
>CAMCEP010000380.1 GCA_945873675.1 Asaia bogorensis | reverse complement strand
GATGCGCCGGATGAATTCCGCGTGACCACCAGGGCGCCGCTATCCATGCCGCCGGATTTGGCGGGTGGCTTGCCGCCACCGCGCCCGGGTGCGGTGCGCCCGATGGAGCGGAGCCAGCGTGATGAGGCGGAGGCGGTATTGGTGCCGTCCTTGGCGCTCAGGGATCCGCGCCAGCAGCCGCGTGCGGCTGGGGGCAGTGTGGGGGAAGTGGCGCTATTGCAGGCGGCGGGACCGGCCGCGACGCAAAATATTCGCGGCCAGGTAGATGCGGAAAGCCAAAGGCTGGATCGCGCGCCACGCGATATTTCCGATCGGCTGATTTTCTGGCGTGATTCGCCGGCGCCTGGCGTTGCGGTTGATCCGGCCCGCGAAAGGGCCCGCATGCGTGAAAATGCGGCGCTTGGGGTTGAAGCCAGCGCCGGGGATACGCCCATTCAGCAGCCACGGGCGGAGAGCTGGTGGCAGAGGCTTGGCTTCTGACGCTGTCCTGGCCTGGATTACGGCCTGGCTGATACCATCTTTGGGGGCATGATGCGTTTGACCCGTCGCCAGACCCTTGCCTCTGCTGCTGCGCTTTGCGCGGCGAGCCCCGCCATTGCCCAGAATGCCGCGCCAGCAGCGCCGCGCCGCCCGTTATTTGGCGCGCAGCATTGGCGGCTGGGCAATGGGTTGGAGGTTGCCTTCATTCCCTTCAGCCGTGCGCCGGTGGTGACGCAGTATCTGTTTTTTGCCGCGGGCGGGGCGGAAGACCCGACGGGCCGATCCGGTGTGGCGCATTTCCTGGAACATATGATGTTCAAGGGCAGCCCCAAGATTGGGGTTGGGGATTTCTCTCGGCTAGTGGCGCGGGAGGGTGGCAATGACAATGCCTTCACATCGCGTGACGTCACGGCCTATCACCAGGCGGTGGAGGCTTCGCGCCTTGGCATGATCCTGGAGATGGAGGCGGACCGCATGGCGGCCGCGCTGATCCCGCAAGAATTCCTGGAAAGTGAGCGTGGGGTAGTGCTGGAAGAACGCCAGCAAAGGACCGATTCCAACCCGAGGGCGCGTTTCCGGGAGGCGTTTACGGCAGCCCTTTGGGGCCGGCAGCATTGGGCTGGAAGGCCCATTATTGGCTGGGAAGATGAAATTCGCGCCATTACGCGCGATGATCTGGCGGGGTTCCATGCGCGGTTTTACGCGCCGGCTAATGCCACGCTGGTGATCAGCGGCGCCGTGCCGGAGGATGAAGTCCGCCGGCTGGTGGAACAGCATTACGGCGGCATACCGGCGCGGGCAGCAGCAAGGCGGGATCGTGCGTCGGCGCCCGCGCAGGCGGTGGAACCGCGGCTGATCCGCCGTGATCCAATGACACGCGATGCGCTGTTTCTGAAAGCCTGGATGGCGCCTTCGCTGACAGCGGGTGAGCGTGCCCATGCGCTGCCGCTTGAAGTGCTTTCGCATCTTTTGGGCGGGGGCCAGGGCAGCCGGCTGCATAAGGCGCTGGTGGAAACCGGCCTCGCGGTATCAGCCGGCACGGGGTATGATGGCGATGCGGCGGGGATGACGGAGTTTTATCTTTCGGCCATGCCGCGGCCGGGGGTTACACCGGAACGGCTGGAAGAAGCCATCAATGCGGTGATTGAAACGCTCATCCAGCAAGGCCCAACAGATGCAGAAGTGGCGCGGGCAATCCGGCAACTGACGGCCGGCGCGATGCTGGCTTTGGATGGCTTTGGCGCCGGGCCGCGCATGGTGGGGGGGACGCTCGCGATCGGTCTGCCCCTGGATGCGGTGGAATTCTGGCCGGCGCTGATCAGCGCGGTGACGCGGGATCAGGTGGAAGCCGCGGCGCGGGCGGTGCTGCCAAGCGCGCCCAATACCGCCGCCTGGCTGTTGCCTGCCGCATGAGTACGACCTTTCGCCTGCCCATTCAGCGCGTTGCCAGCAATGGGCTGACCGCCTGGCTGGTTGAGGATCATTCCGTGCCGGTGGTCTCCTTGTCCTGGTCCTGGCCGGGTGGGGCGGCGTTTGACGCCCCAGGGCGGGAGGGCACCGCCAGCCTTGCGGCGGCGCTGCTGACCGAAGGGGCCGGGGATTTGCCGGCGGCGGCCTTCACCGATGCGCTGCGCGATGCCGGGATTGGGCTTTCCTTCGGTGCGGGCCGGGATGATGTGGATGGCGGGTTTCGCTGCCTGATTGATGCCCTGCCGGAGGCCGAGCGCCTCGCGCGGCTAGCCATGACCGCGCCAAGGCTGGATCAGGCCGCGATTGAACGCCTGCGGGCGCGGGCCATTGCCGGGGCGCGGCAATCGCTGGAAACGCCGCGCGGGCAGGCCGGGCGGGCCTTTTGGGCGGCAGCCTTCCCAACGCATGCGGCGGGGCGGCCTTCGGGCGGCACGGGGGAAAGCCTAGCCGCGATCACGCCTGATGATTTGCGCGGCCAACTTGGCCAGCAATTGCGGCGAGGGGGGCTGACGATTGCCGCGGCCGGCGCCATTCGCCCGGATGATTTGGCCGCGCTGCTTGGGCGGCTTTTCGCGGGGCTGCCGGCGGGTGCGCCTGAAACACCGCCCTCATTGCCCGGCTTCACCAACTTTGGTCAGCGCGTGATTGGCATGGATAGCCCGCAATCCCAGGCGATCTTTGGGCATGAGGGCATCGGCGCGCGCGATCCGCAATTTGAAGCCGCACAGATTGTGCTGCGCATTTTCGGCGGCGGCGGGTTTTCCTCGCGGCTCACGGAATCGGTGCGCGTGAAGCGCGGGCTGACCTATGGGATTGGCGTTGGGCTTGATACCGGATTTGGCGGCGGGGTGCTGGCGGGCAGTGTCGCGAGCGATAATGGCAAGATTGCCGAGGCGCTGGCGGTGACGCGCGATGAATGGGCGCGCATGGCAGCGGATGGGCCAAGCGATGCGGAAATGGCGGAAGCGATTGCGTTTCTGACAGGCTCGCTCGCGCTGCAATTCACCGATAGCAGGCGCATTGCGAATACGCTGATGGCGATGCAGCGCAATGGGCGGCCGCTTGATTGGCTGGATGGGCGATCGGATAGGCTACGCGCGATCAGCCGCGATGATGCGGCGCGCATGGCGCGGCGGCTATTGAAGCCAGAGGCGCTTTCGGTGACGGTGGCGGGCAGGCCGGTGGG
>CAMCEP010000379.1 GCA_945873675.1 Asaia bogorensis | reverse complement strand
GGCGTGCAGATTTTCATCGGCGCGGAAAGCGGGCTGTTTGATAGCGCTGGGCTTTCCGTGGTGGTGGCGCCCTTCCGCAATGGCCAGGAAAAGATCGTCGGCGCGATTGGCGTGATAGGCCCCACACGCATCAATTACGGGCGCGTGATCCCGGTGGTGGATTATACCGCGCGCGTTATTGGCAGATTGCTCGGTTGAACATGGCGCGCGCTTGAAGGCGCGCTACGAGACAGGAAACCCCATGCGTATCACTTCCATCCGCCAAGGCGTGGTGCCCATCAGCAGCGCCATCGCCAATGCATATATAGATTTTTCCAAAATGACGGCGAGTGTTGTTGCCATCACGGTGGAAGATGGCGCGGGCAAAAAGGCTACGGGCTATGGCTTCAATTCCAATGGCCGTTACGCGCAGCCAGGCTTGCTGGCGGAACGCTTCATCCCCCGCCTGGAAGCCACGACCGAGGCTGAATTGGCGCGTGGAGAAGGCGGGCTGAGCCCGGCCGGCGCTTGGGGTGCGATGATGCGCAATGAAAAGCCGGGCGGGCATGGCGATCGTTCGGTCGCGGTTGGCGTATTGGACATGGCGCTTTGGGATGCGGCAGCGAAGCTTGAAGGCGTGCCGCTGTGGCGCTTGCTTGCGGATCGCTTTCGTGGCGGTAAGGCGGATGACAGCACCTGGGTTTATGCGGCCGGCGGCTATTACTACCCCGGCAAGGGCGTTGATGCTTTGGTTGAGGAAATGAAACGCTATCTTGGCATGGGTTACACCACCGTGAAAATGAAAATCGGTGGTGCGCCGGGCACAACGGTCAAGGATGCGCTGGCCGAAGACATGGCGCGCATTGAAGCGGTGGTGAAACTGCTGGGCGGTGATGGATCGCGCCTGGCCGTGGATGTGAATGGCCGCTTTGCCTTGCATGCGGCGTTGACCTATGGCGCGGCGCTGCAGCCCTTTGGGTTGCGCTGGTATGAAGAACCGCTCGACCCGCTGGATTATTCAACCCATGCCGCTTTGGCTGAACAATATATGCCGCCGATTGCGACGGGTGAGAATCTGTTTTCCATGTTGGATGCGCGCAACCTGATCCGCCATGGCGGGCTACGGCCTGATCGTGATATTCTGCAATTCGATCCGGCGCTTTCCTATGGCTTGGTGGAGTATCTCCGCACGCTTGACATGCTGGTGCGCCATGGCTGGTCGCCCCGGCGTTGCGTGCCGCATGGCGGGCATCAATTCGCGCTGAATATCGCAGTTGGCCTTGGGCTTGGCGGCAACGAAAGCTACCCGGAGGTCTTTGCGCCCTTCGGTGGTTTCGCTGATTCTACGCCAGTGGTAGATGGGCGGATCAAGATGCCCGATATTCCGGGGATTGGGTTTGAGGCGAAATCGGCGCTTTGGGCAGTGTTGAAGGATTTGTAGGGCCATGGAAGGCATTTTCCCCCTTTTGCTGGCGGCGGCGTTTTGGATCGCCACACATAATGGCTTTGCCGGCACCGATATCCGCACGCGCCTTGTCGGCAAGATCGGGGAGAATGGCTTTCGTATTTTCTATGCGGTGCTTTCCGTCCTGGCCTTGGTGATGCTGGCACGCGCCTCAGGTGCTGCGGAAACCATGCCGCTTTGGACCGCACCCGCTTGGCTTCGCCTGCTGCTCGCCATCATCATGTTGCCGGCCTTCCTGTTCTTCGCGGCGGGGTTTTTGCGCAACCCAACCGCGGTGGGCGGCGAAACCCTGGCCGGGCAGCAGGTGCGTGGCATTCAGCGCATTACGCGCCACCCCATGCTTTGGTCCTTCGCGTTGTGGGCTTTGGTGCATGTGATCGGCAATGGCGATGTGGCGAGCCTGATCTTCTTCGGCACCTTTGCCCTCAGCGCCTTTCTCGGCATGCCTTCCATTGATCGCAAGCTTGCGGCGCGCAGCCCGGAAGCGGCGGCGAAGCTGAGGGCGGAGACCTCCATCCTGCCCTTCGGCGCCATATTGGCCGGGCGGAATCGCCTGGTGCTGGGGGAAATCGGCTGGCTCGCCCCGGTGCTCGCGTTGATCGGCTGGGCGGTAGTGCTCCATTTCCATGCGCGCTTCTTTGGCGTGCCGGCGCTGCTGCCCTTCTGATCCGCGCTTGCGTGCTGGGCACCACGGGGGGTATTTCGGCCAGCATAGGTTGAGGAGTTGTTCCGCATGCAAGCCGCCGCACCGCCGCGCCCCGTGATGCTGGTGATCCTGGATGGCTGGGGCTGGCGCGAAGACATCGCCGATAACGCCGTGCGCCAAGCCAAGACCCCAAGTTTTGATGCGCTTTGGGCATCCTGCCCGCATGCTTTCCTGAAGACCTCCGGCCAGGATGTCGGCCTGCCGGTTGGGCAGATGGGCAATTCTGAAGTCGGGCACCTCAATATCGGTGCTGGGCGCGTGGTGATGCAGGATCTGCCACGTATTGATGCCGCCATTGCCGACGGGTCCTTCGCAGAATTGCCTGCAATTACGGGGTTGATCGCGAATCTGAAGGCCTCGGGCGGCACCTGCCATTTGATGGGCTTGCTCTCCCCCGGTGGGGTGCATGCGCATCAGAACCAGGCGGTGGCGCTGGCGAAAGTGCTGTCAGGTGCGGGCATACCGGTTGCCATCCATGCCTTCACCGATGGGCGAGATACGCCGCCGCGCGCGGCGCCCGATTATCTGAAACGCTTCGAAGCTGATCTGGCGGGTGTTGCGGGCGTGCGCATCGCCACCATCATCGGGCGCTATTTTGCGATGGATCGGGACAAGCGCTGGGATCGCGTGGCGCAAGCCTATCAAGCGATGGTGGAAGCGAAGGGCGCATCCGCCCCAACCGCTGCTGCCGCCATCTCAGCCGCCCATGCCGCCGACAAGACCGACGAATTCATCCCGGCCAGCGTCATTGGTGATTACGCCGGCATGAAGGATGGCGATGGCATTCTCTGCTTCAATTTCCGCGCCGATCGCGCGCGGGAGATTCTAACCGCTTTGCTCGATCCAGCATTTGATGGCTTTGCGCGCACGCGCATGCCGCGTTTCGCCGCCGCTGTCGGCCTCACGGAATATAGTGATGCGCTGAACGCGCATCTCGCCACCGCCTTCGCGCCGCAATCCATGGTGGATAAGCTTGGTGAAGTCGTTGC
>CAMCEP010000378.1 GCA_945873675.1 Asaia bogorensis | reverse complement strand
CTTGGCGGTCTCAAGCGCCTTGCCATCTTCCACCACCTCATTCACCAGCCCAATCGAAGCGGCGCGATCCGCATCCACGGTGCGACAGAGCAGCATGATTTCCATCGCGATCTTATGCGGAATGCGGCTGACCAGGCCGGCGATCATGCCACCCGTCAGGCCAAGCTTCGCTTCCGGATAATAGAATTTCGCGCTTTTGCCGCAGACCAGCAAATCGGCCATCATCGCCAGCACAATGCCACCGCCCACACACCAGCCTTCAACCGCGCAAATCACGGGCTTGAGCGGCCGATAGCCGACACTTGGAATGGTACGCCACAATTCCGGTGGGTCAGAGACATCCGCACCAAAGGTAAAGGCACGCGTGCCGGCGGCGGTGATGATGGCGCAGCGCAAATCATCGCGGGCTTCAAATTCGCGCATGGCGGCCTGCACCGCCTCACCCATTGGTTTGCTGATGGCATTGCCCTTGGCTGGATTGTTCAGCGTGACGATGCGGATCGGGCCTTCATCGGTGACGGTTACATGTTCCATGTCAGTTTACTTTCGCTCCTGTTCTTTCGATTACGCCTTGAAAGACGGCGCGATCTTCGCGGATACGCCGGGTGAAGGCATCACCTGTTTCAAACGCAGGCCGCAGCCCGCCAATCGCCATGCCGGAAGCAACTGCGGGCGCACGCAATGATTCTTCCAATGTGGCAGTAATCCGCGCCTGAATGCCGGGCGGCGTGCCGGCCGGTGCGGCAATACCAAACCAAGACATGGCGCCGCGTTCCGCCAGGCCCATTTCAAGCAACGTCGGCACATCCTTGAATTCCTCATGCCGACGATCACCAAAACTCGCCAACGCAATCAGCCGACCATCGCGCACACCGGGCAGCGCGGCGGGGTCGCAAATCATCTGAATGCGCCCGGCCAGTAGATCAATGAAGGATTGGCCGGAACCACGATAAGGCACGTGTTCAAGCTTGATGCCGGCTGCTTCTGCAAAGATCTCGCATTGCAATTGCGTGATGGTGCCATTCCCAGCCGAACCGAACCGCAATTCGCCCGGCCTTTGTTTGGCGATTGCCACCAGGTCTCGGATATGCCGCGCGGGGACCGAGGGATGGATAATCACGAAAGCATCGGAAGCCGCCACGCGCGCAATCGGCACAAAGGCGCGATCCACATCATAAGGAAGCTGCATCATATGCGGGCTGATCGTGAAAATCGCTGTCGGGAAAAGTAGCAGCGTATGGCCATCGGGCCGCGCGCGGGCCACCAGATCAGCGCCAATCGTACCCCCTGCCCCGCCACGATTTTCAATCACCACAGTTTGGCCCAGCACCTTGCCCCATTCCTGCACCAAGGGCCGCGCGACATTATCGGTGCTGCCGCCCGGCGGGTAAGGCACAATCAGGCTGATGGGCCGATTGGGCCAGGCCGTTTGCGCAAAAGCCAAACCCGGCAGCAGCAGCCAGGAAAGCAGCGCGACAATCCGCCACATGGCTTAATCCACCGCTTCGGCGCGGAAACCCTCACCCCAGCGCTTGATCCGCCCGCGGGATGGTGAGGGGAAATGCCCAAAGCAGAGAATGGTGGAAGTATCACAGGCGCATTCCATCACCCGCCGCCTGGTGGCCGCCGCCTGCACGGGATCACTATCTGCGCGCATCGAAATTTCCGGATAGCGGGTCTGCAAAGGCGAATGGATCAAATCCCCCGTCGCCAGCGCATCAGCGCCCTTCTTGCCAAGCCGCACAGCCACATGATCTGGCGTGTGGCCGGGCGTCGATTCCAACTTCACCAGATCATTCATCTGATAGTCATTGGCGACAAAATCAACGCGCCCCGCTTCCACCACGGGCAGCACGCTATCGGCGAAAACTGGCGATGGCGCCTTGGCATGTTCCCTTTCCCAATGGGCATATTCTTCCTTCGCGAAAAGATAGCGCGCCTTCGGGAAGCTTGGCACCCAGCGCCCATTTTCAAGCCGCGTATTCCAGCCGACATGATCCACGTGCAAATGCGTGCACATCACGAAATCAATATCGCCCACGCCAAGCCCAAGCGCGGCCAGGTTGCGCATATAGGCTTCACTCTTCATCTGGTGCCAGAAGGGATGCGTCGGGCGGTTCTTGTCATTACCAACGCAGGTATCAATCAGGATGTTATGATGCGGCGTGCGCACCACCCAGGATTGGATGCAGAGCATCAATTTGCCCGTCTCGGGGTCGAGCGCTTTGGGTTGCAGCCATTCCCGGTTTTCGGCCAGCAATTCCGGCGTCAGGTTCGGGAAGAAGGTCAGCGGGTCGAAGATAGGTCTTTCTTCCTCAACAACCCGTTGAATCGTAAGCTCGCCAAGCTGAAAACCTTTATCCATGGACTTTCCCCTTTACGCATTTCGGGTAGCATAGCGCGGCTGGCGGGCCTTGACAGTCCCATCCTGCGGTGACCGCTGGCCCGCGCAAACAGGCCCTGGAGGGATATCATGGCAAGCGATTCACACGGCGCCATTATTGTCGGCGCGGGTTTTGCCGGGCTTTACCTGCTGCATCGGCTGCGCGGGCTTGGCATCCCGGCAATCTGCCTGGAAGCGGCCGATGATGTGGGCGGCACCTGGTATTGGAACCGCTACCCCGGTGCCCGCTGCGATGTGGAAAGCATGCAATATTCCTTTTCCTTCTCTGAGGAATTGCAGCAGAAATGGCATTGGTCTGAACGCTTTGCGGCACAGCCGGAAATCTTGGCCTATGCACGCCATGTCGCGGACCGCTTCGATCTCAGGCGCAATATCCGCTTTGAAACCCGCGTAACCGATGCCGCCTGGGATGACGCGGCTGGGCTTTGGCGCATCGCGACCAATCGCGGAGAAAGCCTCTCGGCCCGCTATTTCTTCATGGCGACAGGCTGCCTTTCCGCAGCCCGGCTACCGGACATTGCCGGCATTGCCGATTTCAAGGGCCGGCAATTTCACACGGGCTATTGGCCGCATCACAAGGTTGATTTCACCGGCCGCAAGGTGGCGGTGATCGGCACCGGATCTTCCGCCATTCAATCCATCCCCGTGATTGCGGAACAGGCCGCGCAGCTCACGGTTTTCCAGCGCACACCCAATTTCAGCATCCCATCGCGCAACCGCCCGATGGATGATGAATATGA
>CAMCEP010000377.1 GCA_945873675.1 Asaia bogorensis | reverse complement strand
CCAATGCCGGAGGCTTGCGGTTCCACGAGCGTCAGCACTGCCTGCACCGCCACGGCGGCATCCAGCGCGCTGCCGCCATCCCGCAGCACGCCAAGCCCGGCTTCAACGGCCAGCGGATGGCCCGCCGCGACCATATGGCGCTGCGCGGGCTGAGCGGCGGCGGGGAGGGGGGCGAGGAGGAGGGAGAGGAGAAGAAGGAAACGGATCATGGCGTGGGCCTGCTGCTTTGCGGCAGGATAGCGCAATGAGTCGCGAAACCCCAGGCATGCCCGCGACCCCTATTGCTGCGCCCTGCTGGAAATGACACGTTTCGGTTCAGACACTTTTTCGACTGGGAGACAACATATGGCATCGCGTTTTTCGGCTTTCACCCGAAATTTGGCACCTCTGGCGCTGTTGGTTCTGGCGCTTGGTCTTTCGGCCTGCGCCAGCGGGGCAAAGCCAAGTGCCATGCTGGCACCGAATACCGCGCAAACCACCATTTCTTCCAATTCCAATTTGCGCGAGGCTGTTGGGATCGGGCAGGTTTCCGGTGGGCGCGAAACCAATCCACTGTGGATGTCTGATGTTTCGAGCAGCGATTTGGCTGAAGCTCTCCGCCTGAGCCTTTCGGCACGCACCATGCTTGCGATCCGAGATGAGCGCTTCAAGCTTGAGGCGAACATGATAAATCTTCAGCAGCCGATGATCGGGGCTAGTATGACGGTCACTTCCAAGGTTCGCTATCGCCTTACGAGAGTTACCGACAACGCCATCGTATTTGATCGGGAGATAACAGCACCCTTCACGGCCGCCTGGAATTCCACCTTCTACGGTGTGGAACGATTAAGGTTAGCCAATGAGGGCTCAATTCGTGAGAATATCTCCCAGTTCCTCGCGGCCTTGATCGCGGCAGAAGCGGAAAACCCGGCAGCCTTTGGGCGCGCGAGCCGGCCTAGAACATCCTGATCGGGCAGGCGGGCGGGCCAAGGTGAAGTGACGCACCGCGCCATGCCCGGCCAAACCCCACCCACCCATCGCCTGCTCCGTGGCCGGCGCGCCTATGCCGCCGGGCAGGATGCCGAATCCCTCGCCGCCGCCGCGCTGACCGCTGAGGGCTGGGTGATACTTGCCCAAAGATGCCGCACCGAAGCCGGCGAGATTGACCTGATCGCCGAACGCGACGGCTTGCTCGCCTTTATTGAAGTCAAGGCGCGGCCTTCGCTGACAGAAGCCGCCTTCGCTCTTGGCCCGCGCCAACGCGCGCGCCTGGTCGCCGCCGCCGAGGCCTGGCTTGCCGCCAATCCGGGCCATGGCGCGGTGGGCATGCGCTTTGACGTAATGCTGGTCGCGGCTGATGGCACCATCCGGCGCATCGCCGATGCCTTCAGGATCGAGGAAACCTAGTGCGGTTACCGTGCACACCAGTTCACGGAAACCACACTAAGCTTTTGTTTGTTCGTATTTTCCGAGTCGCCAAGTGATCCCACTTGGCTTGAAAATACTCAGCCCGGCTTTTCCGCCATCATCAGGTAATTCACCCCCGTATCGCGGGTGATACGCCAGACACCTGAAAACCCCATTTCCATCCCCGCAATATCACCAACCCGCAACCCCGCCCCGCGCAGCCCCGCGCCAAGCTCAGCCGGGGTCACAAACATGCGCCAATCATGCGTGCCCACCGGCAGCAGGCGCAGCACATATTCCGCGCCAAGTTTCGCCATCAGGAAGGATCGCGGCGTGCGGTTCAATGTGGAAAGAAACACCATCCCCCCAGGCCGGGCAGCGCGGGTCAGCGCGCCCAGGAAGGCCGCGCGTTCCGTCACGTGCTCAATCACTTCCAGGCAAACCACGGCGTCAAAGCCGCCCGCTTCCTCGGCCAAATCCTCTGGCCCGCCTAAGCGGTAATCAATCACAAGCCCGCCCGCTTCGGCATGGGCGCGGGCTGCCGCCAACGCCTCGGGCGCCGCATCCATCCCCGTCACCTCAGCGCCGAGCCGCGCCAGCGCCTCAGAAGCCAGCCCCGCCCCGCAGCCCACATCCAGCACCCTGAGCCCCGCCAAAGGCGCCGCCCCCCCAGGTTTGCGGCCATGGGCGCGGGACAGCCTGTCGGCGATCCAGCCAATGCGCACCGGATTCATCCGATGCAGCGGCTTCATGGGGCCATGGGGGTCCCACCAGCGCGCCGCCAGGGCATCAAATTTGGTGATTTCCGCCTGAAGCGCCGTTGCTTCCGCCAAGGTGATGCCCTTTCTTGCGCCGATACCATCGGATGGGTTGCGCGCAACCCGCCCCCCCGGTATCTGTCCCGCCCCGCGCGTCGGCGCAACCGCCGGCCATCCCTTTTCCGCCCCGCCCAGGGAAAATAGCCTTCTATGGCCCGTATCGTCATGAAATTCGGCGGCACCTCAGTCGCTGATCTGGATCGTATCCGCAATGTCGCCGCCCGCGTGAAGCGAGAGGTGGATGCCGGCCATCAGGTGGCTGTCGTGGTGTCCGCCATGTCGGGTGTCACTAATCAGCTGGTGAAATGGTGCCAGGACCTCTCGGCGCTGCATGATGCGCGCGAATATGACACGGTGGTCGCGACCGGTGAGCAGGTGACAACCGGTCTGACGGCCATTGCGCTCCAAGCGATTGGCGTTGATGCGCGGTCCTGGCAGGGCTGGCAGGTGCCGATCATCACCGACGAGGCGCATGGCAAGGCGCGGGTTGAAAGCATTGATGGCGCGGCCTTGATTGAACGCATGCAGCAAGGCCAAGTGCCGGTGGTTGCCGGCTTTCAGGGCATTGACCCCTCGCGCAACCGCATCACGACCCTCGGGCGCGGTGGTTCCGATCTTTCGGCCGTTGCCATCGCCGCTGCCGTCAAGGCGGATCGCTGCGATATCTACACTGATGTCGATGGCATCTATACGACCGATCCGCGCATTGTGCCGCGCGCACGCAAGCTTGAGCGGATTTCCTATGAGGAAATGCTTGAACTCGCTTCCGTCGGTGCCAAGGTCTTGCAGACGCGTTCGGTTGAACTGGCGATGAAGCAGCGTGTGCGCGTGCAGGTGCTCTCCAGCTTTGAAGACAAGCCAGGCTCGCTCGTGGTTGATGAGGATGAAATCGTGGAACAGCCCGTCGTTTCCGGCATCGCCTATTCGCGCGATGACGCCAAGATA
>CAMCEP010000376.1 GCA_945873675.1 Asaia bogorensis | reverse complement strand
CGCTTTGGAAAAGCTGAACTGGTCCAGCTTTGCGGCGCGGCGGGCGGAAAGCCAGCGGCGCGGCAAACGGCGCGGCATTGGCTTTGCCTATTACCTGGAAGCGACTGGTGGTGACGCTACCGAAAACGCCGCGGTGCGTTTTGCCGATGACGGCTTCGTGGATGTCTATGTCGGCACACAAAGCACGGGGCAGGGGCATGAAACCGCCTATGCCATGCTGACCAGCCATGAATTGGGCATCCCGATTGAGAAAATCCGTGTGCGTCAGGGCGATTCCGCAAGCCTGCCTTCGGGCGGCGGCACGGGTGGCGCGCGCAGCCTTTATTCCGAAGGCCAGGCCATTCTGGTGACGGCGGCCTCCGTGGTGGAAAAGGGCAAGAAGGCAGCGTCCGAGCATTTGGAAGCAGCGGTCGCGGATATTGAATTCACCATGGCCAATGGTCGCTTTGGGGTGGTCGGCACCGATAAGGGCATTGGCATTCTGGAATTGGCAGCAGCGCAGAAGGCACGCGCTGCCAAGGGCCAGGAAGTGACGCTGCTGGACGCGCTGGAAGTCGCGCAGATCAAATCCCACACCTTCCCCAATGGCTGCCACGCTGCCGAGGTTGAGGTGGACCCCGATACGGGCATCATCAAAGTCGCGAATTATGTCGTGATTGATGATGTGGGCCATGCGCTGAACCCGCTGATTGTGCGTGGCCAGGTGCATGGTGGTGTCGCGCAGGGCATTGGTCAGGCCATGCTGGAACGCACAGCCTTTGATGCCGAAAGTGGCCAGCTACTATCGGCATCCTTCATGGATTACGCGCTGCCGCGCGCCGATGATCTGCCGAATATTGACGTGGATTTCATCGAAGTCCCGTGTGAGACCAATCCGCTTGGCGTGAAGGGCGCGGGGGAGGCCGGCGCAGTCGGCAGCCCGCCCGCTTTGATCAATGCCGTGGTGGATGCTTTGGCCGGTGATGGCGTGAAGCATATTGATATGCCCGCGACACCGGAAATCGTATGGAAGGCCTTGGCGACTTCCAAGGCGGCCTGAGGCATAACGCGCGAGGGGTTTGCGTCCCTCGCGCGCCCGTTACGCCGGTTTCAAATGTTCCAATAGGCGCGGCATCAGCTCCACCAGATTGCAGGGGCGGTGCCGCGAATCCAATTGGAAGCGCAGGATGTCATCCCAGCCATCCTTACAGGCGCCGGTTGAACCAGGCAGCGCGAAAAGATAGGTGCCGCCCGCCACACCACCCATGGCGCGGGATTGGATGGTGGAAGTGCCGATCTTCTGAAAACTGATCCAGCGGAATAATTCGCCGAAGCCTTCGATTTCCTTCTCAAGCACGCGCTTAAAGGCTTCCGGTGTCACGTCCCGCCCCGTGATGCCGGTGCCGCCAGTGGTGATCACGCAATCCACGGCCGGGTCCGCAATCCAACGGCGCAGCACGGCTTCAATCGCGTCCGGATCATCCTTCACAATTTCGCGCGCGACGCAGTGATGCCGCGCGGCTTCGATCCTGTCTTGCAGGGTTTGGCCGGAACGGTCGCTCGCCATGTCGCGCGTGTCGCTCACGGTCAGCACCGCGATATTCACGGGCAGGAACTTCAGGCTTTCATCAATTGGCATGGCGGCCTCTCCGTGTGGCTGGGCCGTTCTATCATGGGGGTTCGGGGGGCTGGCGACAACGCCCGCTTGCAGGGCGCGGAAACTCGCGTGACACTCGCCGCCAGAAAGACACCAAGGGAAACGCCTTATGACTTGGCAACCGGAAATCGAGGAGCTGAAGCGCCGCCAAGCCATGGCGGAGGCCATGGGCGGGCCGGATAAGGTGAAACGCCAGCATGATGGCGGGCGGCTGACCGTGCGCGAACGCGTGCTGAAGCTGGTGGATAAGGATAGTTTCCACGAAGTCGGCGCCATTGCCGGGCGGGGCGAATATGATGCCAAGGGCGATCTGGAGACGCTGACGCCATCCAATTGCGTCATGGGCCGTGCGGAGATTGATGGCCGCCCGGTGGTGGTGCTGGGCGATGATTTCACCGTGCGCGGCGGCAGCGCGGATGCAACCATTCGCGAAAAGCCCATCATGGCGGAACGCATGGCCAATGAATTGCGCCTGCCGATCATTCGCATGATTGAAGGCTCCGGCGGTGGCGGTTCGGTCAAAACCATTGAAACCACGGGCCGCGCCAATCTGCCAGGCGGCGTTGGCGGCACGCAGCTTTATCACCTCACCGCGCAGAATTTAGGCCTGGTGCCGGTGGTGGCGCTTGGGCTTGGATCGGTGGCGGGGCTTGGCGCGGCGCGGCTGGCGGCGTCGCATTATTCGGTGATGACAAAATCATCCGCCATGTTTGTGGCCGGCCCCCCGGTGGTGGCGCGGCTTGGCGAAAAGCTCGACAAACGCGACCTGGGTGGTTGGGAAATACAGTGCAAGGCCGGCGCGGTGGATGATGCGGTGGACACAGAAGAAGAAGCCTTTGCTGCCGCGCGGCGCTTTCTGTCCTACCTGCCGCAATCGGTGTTTGAAGTCTCGCCCCGCCTGCGGTCGCGCGATGCTCCGGGGCGGCGCGATGCCAAGCTGATCAGCGCCATACCGCGTGATCCGCGCCAAGCCTATAAAATGCGCCCAATCGTCGAAACACTATTTGATAAGGGCAGTTTCTTCGAAATGGGCCGCTGGTTTGGCCGGCCCATCATCACGGGGCTGGCGCGGCTGGATGGCTTGCCGGTCGCGGTAATGGCATCAGACCCGGTATTTTCGGGCGGTTCCTGGACAGCCGATGCCTGCGCCAAGATCATCCGCTTTGTAGATATGGCGGAAACCTTCCATCTGCCGGTGGTCTATCTGATGGATTGCCCGGGCTTCGCCGTGGGGTTGGAGGCGGAGAAAACCGCCACCATCCGCTGGGGCGTGCGCGCCATGGCGGCTGTCAATCAATGCCGCGCGCCCTGGTGCACGGTGATCCTGCGCAATGCCTTTGGTGTTGCCGGCGTGGTGCATCAGCCGGCCGGGCGCTATTCCATCCGCTATGCTTGGCCATCCGGGCGCTGGGGGTCTTTGCCTTTGGAAGGCGGGATTGAGGCCGCCTATGCGGCGGAAGTGAATGCGGCCACGGACCCGGTCGCAAAAATCGCCGAAATTGACGAACGCTTGCAGAA
>CAMCEP010000375.1 GCA_945873675.1 Asaia bogorensis | reverse complement strand
GCCCGCCCCGGCTTTCGCCGGACGCCGCCCGCCATAAGGGTTCAGGGTTTAGTCTATGGTGCGCGCTATCTGCGATGTTCGGGCGAGGTTTGCAAGCGCAAAGGGGCGGTGCTGGGGGTTTTTCCTCACTTTGAGTTACGCTTTGTTGCCCACAAGCGACGCGAATTTGGCTAGACACGCCCAATGAGGCCCGAGCCCTTCATCGCTGCGATCCGATTCGGCCATGGGCGTCGCCCTTGGGAACCGCTGCCCGCCGACCCAAGGGCTGCGCTGATTGCGGAATTGGACAATATGGCCACCCCACGCCTGACCGAGGCCGCCTTGCCCGATCTGTCCGCGATTGGCGCAATGATGCAGGAAGATGGCGAAACGGCGCGTCAGGGGCAGGGGCGCCCGCTTCAAGCCCGCCTTTGGCGGGCGGAAATCAGCGCTGCGCTGGCCGAAACGCTCACCAGCGCGGCCCCGTTTCGTGAACGGCTCGCGCAATTCTGGGCCAATCACTTCACCGTGGCGCGGGGCAAAGTGCCCTATTTCGCCGGCCATTTCGTCCGCGAAGCCATCAGGCCGCATGTCACGGGCAAGTTCTCCGACATGCTGCTGGCCGTGGTGCGCCACCCCGCCATGATCGGCTATTTGGATAACCAAGGCTCAGTCGGGCCCAATAGCCGTGCCGCCCGCACGCGCCCGCGTGGCCTCAATGAAAACCTCGCGCGGGAAATCCTGGAATTGCATACGCTCTCACCCGCGGCAGGTTATACGCAGGCGGATGTCACCAGCTTCGCCAACATCCTGACCGGCTGGTCCATCGCCCCCGTCAACCCGCCTTTCGGCTTTGTCTTTCGCGGGGCTGCCCATGAACCAGGCCCCAAAACCCTAATGGGGCAGGAATTCTTGGAGGGCGAACAAGGCGGTCTTGCCGCCCTTGCTTGGCTTGCGGATCACCCGTCAACGCATCGGCATTTGGCGCGCAAGCTCGCCATCCACTTCGTGGCAGATACCCCGCCCCCTGGTGCGGTTGATGCCCTTTTCGCGGTGCTGAGAGATACGCGGGGAAACCTGGGGGCCGTAGCGCAGCGCCTGGTGACGCTCGAAGCCGCCTGGAAGCCACCTTTGTCCAAGCTGCGTGCGCCCATGGATTATGTGCTGGCCGTCTTGCGCACCTTGGAAGCCCCCGCCCAGGTCTCTGAAGGGTTGATCAATACATCCCAATTTCTGGGCCAACCTGTCTGGAATGCGCGCGCGCCCAATGGCTGGCCCGACCAGATGGCGGATTGGTCCGCGCCCGAGGCGATTTTGCGGCGCGTTGAATGGGCCTATGGCCAGGCCGGGCGCGGCGCCGGCCGTGATGCGATAGTCCTGGCCGAGGCTGTGATGGGTCCATTGATACAACCCCAAACCTTGCGCGCCGCCTCCCGCGCCGGTTCTGCGCGCGAGGCGCTGACCCTGGTGCTCACCAGCCCGGAGTTTCAGCGCAGATGAGCAAGGCCCATCTCCCCAGCCTTGGGCGCCGCGCCCTGCTGCTTGGGCTTGGCGCCAGCATCGCCTTGCCTGGGGTCCGCCTTGCCTTTGCCCAGGCCCCTGGTCCGGCGCGGCTGGTTGTTGTGCTGCTGCGCGGCGGGCTTGATGGGCTTTACGCCGTGCAGCCCTATGCCGACCCCAACTTCGCGGAGTTGCGCGGCCCCTTGGCTTTGCCGGAACCGGGCCGAGAGGACGGGCTTTTGGACCTTGGCGGGCGCTTTGGCCTGCATCCGCGCCTGGCCGGCATCCACACGATGTTCCGTGAAAATGAGGCGCTGATCCTGCATGCCGTGGCGGGGCCTTGGCGCACCAGAAGCCATTTTGATGCGCAGGATTTGCTTGAAAGCGGCGCGGAACAGCGCCTTGCGAGTGGTTGGCTCAATCGCGCGCTGACCGCGCTGCCGCCCCCTGCCGCCGGGCGCGCAGTCGGCCTTGCCATTGGGACGAATACGCCCCTTTTGCTGCGGGGCCGGGCGCGGGTGGATAATTACATGCCGCGCGGTGTGGCCGAGCTGCCGCCGGACCTTATGGCGCGCATTCTGGATCTCAACCTACGCGACCAGGCGCTTGGACCCGTGCTGCGCGATGGCGTTCGGGCGCGGGGCTATGTGCTGGAGACCCTGGGGGAGGCGGCACGCCAGCGCCCGCCACCTGGGGGCCAATTCGCCGTGCTGGCCAGGGCCGCCGGCCAATTAATGGCCGCACCGCAAGGCCCGAGTGTAGCGGCCTTTGAACTGGGCGGCTGGGATACCCATGCCCAACAGGCTGCCCGGCTGAATGGCCCCCTGGCGCAGATGGATGAAGGGTTGGTCGCACTGAAACAGGCGCTGGGCGATGTCTGGCGGCGCACCGCCGTGCTGGTGGTGACGGAATTTGGCCGCACCGCCCGAGTGAATGGCACTATGGGCACAGACCATGGCACGGGTGGTGCGGCCCTTATCCTGGGAGGCGCGGCACAGGGTGGGCGCATTCTTGGGGATTGGCCCGGCCTTGCATCTGCAAACCTATTTCAGAATCGTGATCTTTTCCCCACCACCGATATGCGAAGCTTGGCCAAGGGCTTGCTCAGGGATCATCTGCGCCTGCCTAGGCCGGCGGTTGAGGCGGCCTTCCCGAATAGCGCAGAAGCCGCACCTCTGGGCGGGATTACCCGCGCCTGAAGCGGCCCTTCAGTCCAACCTGATCCCTTCGGCCGCGATCAGATCGCGCATTTCGGCGCGCTCGGCGGCCAGGAAGCGGGCAAAGGCTTCGGGGCCTTCAGCGGCGGGCGTCAGACCCAGCGCTTCCAGCCGGGGCGCCAAGGCGGGCTGTTCCACCGCATCCTTTGCGGCGGCGGCAAGGCGCGCGATCACCGGGGCAGGGGTGGCAGCAGGCCCCAAAAGCCCCAGCCAATCGCCCATCTGAAACCCGTAAAATCCCTGTTCACTGATGGTCGGCAGCGCCGGGAAGGCCGGGCTGCGTACTGGCGCGGAAAGCCCGATGGCGCGGGCCTTGCCGTCCCGGATCAAGGGCGCGGCCAGCGCCAGTGAGGTAAAGCCGAAAGGCACATCCCCGCGCAGCAAGCCGGCCATCTGATCCGCCCCGCCACGATAGGGGATATGCTCCCCCTTGATCCCGGCCCGTCGCAACAGGCTTGCGGCGGCCAAATGGGTGCGAGA
>CAMCEP010000374.1 GCA_945873675.1 Asaia bogorensis | reverse complement strand
GCGGAGAAAAACCTGCCGCCCCAGCACCATGACCACGCCCGAGACAGCGAACCCCATCATGGCGATGGAGATCACCCAATAGCCATACTCAGACCAGGAAGCGACGGCGAAGAAGCGCGTGAGCGCGATTTCAACACCAACCGCCGTGGCGGCGATCAGAAACAGGGGCAATAGGGTGCGCATCAGGTCCAGGCTGCCTTATGGTTCAAAAACTGCAATAGCTCGGCATTGAAGCGATCTGGCCGATCCACGAAAAGCGCGTGGCCAGCATCCTCATAAACTGAAACGCTCGGCGCGGGATGGCGCGCGGCTACCGCTTCCGCTTGGGTGCGCAGCCGTGGCGTGACGGCGTAGAAAACCGGGCGGCGCGTTGCGTAAAGCGCCTGGCGCCAGAATTCCCGCGGGCGAGGATAGGAAAGCAGCTTGATGGAAGCTTCCACCGGCATGCGCTGGGCTTCGCGCGTCAGCGCATCAAGATAGGCGTCATCCTGCGGCGTGCGATACATGCTGCGCACAAAGCCGCGCATGGTATTGTCCCGCTTTGTGCGGAGATTGCTGAAGAAATTGGAAGACCGCGGCGGCGGCGGATCGGCCTCCCCCACCGAATTGTCAATCAGCACAAGACCAGCGAGGCGCGAATCCCCCTTCAGATCAAGCCAGGAAAGCGCATCCAGCACACCAAGGGACCAGCCGGCCAACACCACACGACCCGGCGGCAATTGATCGAGCAAATCGGCAATATCTCGCCCGCGACGTTCCGGTTCATAGCCCTGTGCGGGAATAGCGCTTTGCCCCTGGCCGCGCGGGTCGAAAGCAATGACAGAGAAGTTTTGTTGAAAATAGGCGATTTGCGGCGCAAAGATGCGCGCAGGCATGCACCAACCAGGCACAAAAACCAGCATACGTCCGCTACCGTTTTGCGCATAATGCAGGCGCACCCCGTCACTTGAACGGAAGAACTTGCTCTGCGCTGCGGCATACGCGTTGCGCATCAGAAGGAAAGGTGCCGCCAACAACGCGCGGCGCGCGGCGTTCATAAGGGTCTTCTTGCCTTCAGCGCGGCCGCCAGCGTGCCATCATCCAGCACATCCAAGGCGCCCCCAATCGGCACGCCCTGCGCGAGCCGCGTGATAGCAACGCCGCTTGGCTTCAGCCGATCCGTCACGTAATGCGCGGTGGTCGCACCTTCCACTGTTGCGGGCAGGGCAAGGATGACCTCGGTAATGCCATCCTGTTCAATCCGCGCCAGCAGCGGCTGGATGGCCAAATCTTCCGGCCCGGTGCCGGATAGCGCGGAAAGCATGCCACCCAGCACATGAAAAAGTCCCTGATGCGCATGCGCGCGTTCCAAGGCCCATAAATCCGCAACGCCTTCCACCACGCAAACGAGCTTCCGATCCCGATTCGGATCACGGCAGATGCTGCAAGGGGAGACAGTATCCAAATTGCCGCAAACCTCACATGGCTTCACCGCGCTAGCAGCATCACGCAACGCGGCGGCGAGTGGCAGCATCTGCCCATCCGGGTCCATCAGCATTTTCAAGACAGCGCGGCGCGCACTGCGCCGGCCAAGGCCGGGCAGGCGCGATAGCAGCGCAATCAAATGCTCGATCGGGTCGTTATGCAGCATTAGGCTGCAAGCATCCTCAGAAAGGCAGCTTCATGCCTGGTGGCAGGTTGATGCCGGCGGTCGCCTTTTGCATCTCAGCCGCCATGGTGGTTTCCACCTTCTGCTTGGCATCGGCATGGGCAGCCACCAGCAAATCTTCCAGCACTTCGCGTTCATCCGCATTCATCAGCGAAGGATCAATCGTGACGCGGCGCAAATCACCCTTGCCGGTCAGGCGCACCACCACCATGCCGCCGCCGGATTGGCCTTCCACTTCGGTGGCTTCCAGCTTGGCCTGCATTTCCTGCATGCGCGATTGCATCTGCTGCGCCTGCTTCAACATATTGCCCAGGTTCTTCATGGTCTCTTTCGCCTAAAAATCATCGGGAAGGGTTTCGTCATCGCCGTAAGCGGGTTCGGCATCGGGTGGCGCGAAATCGCGCGCATCATCATCGGCCAGGGCGGCGCTGCGCGACAGGCCATAGGCATCGGCCGCGCCATCATGCACCGCTTCAATCGTGGCACCGGGGAAGGCCGCCAGGATCGCCTGCACCAAGGGGTGCGCGCGGGCCGAAGCAAGCCGATCCGCCTCCGCTTCCTTGCCTTGTGCGGCAAGTGTCGGCGCGCCGGCTTCCTGGGTGATAATGACCGTCCAGCGCTGGCCAGTCGCTTCAGTCAGCAGCGCGGTCAATTGCGCGGCCAGATCGCGCGGCGCGTCCGCCTCGGGGTTGATTTCAAGCCGGCCTGGCGCAATCCGCACAGGATGCACACTATGGCGAAGCTGCGCATGCAATAGCGGCTTCACCCCGGAAGCAAGCGCGACAATTTCCTGCCAGGTGCTGGGCTGCGCCAGCGCGGTCACCGGCAGGCTTGGCGCAGCTTCGGCCCGCACCGGCGCACCGCCAGCCACCGCGCGCAAGCCGCCGCCGCCGCCACCTGGTGCCGGGCGAGGCGCGGAACCTATTTCCCCAACTTCGGTCAGGCGCTTCACCAAATCACCCGGCGTTGGCATATCCGCCACATGCGCAATGCGGATCAGCACCATCTCCGCCGCAGCACGACGATCAGCGCCTTCAAGCTGTAATTCGCCAATTCCCTTCAGCAGCATTTGCCAGGTGCGGCCAAGCACGGGCACGGAAAGCCGCTGCGCCAAAGCCGCACCGCGCACACGCTCGGCTTCCGGCAGGGAACCATCCTGGCGTAGCGCGGGTGCCGCGCGAAAGCGCGTCAGCAAATGGCAAAGTTCTGCCAGATCCTGCAAAATCACCAAGGGATCGGCGCCCAATTCATGCGCGCGATCCATGATGCCAAGTGCTGCGGCAATATCCCCGCCCATCAGCGCTTCCATCAAATCAATGATCATGGCGCGGTCCGCTAGGCCCAGCATGTCGCGCACGGCTTCCGCGCGCACCTCGGCCGCGCCGGATTGGCCAATCGCCTGATCCAGAAGAGAAAGCCCATCACGCACGGAACCATCGGCAGCGCGCGCAATCATCGCCAGCGCATCGGCTTCAGCCGTCACCGCTTCCTTGTCACAAATCCGCGCGAAATGCTGCGCCAGGCTATCTTGCGG
>CAMCEP010000373.1 GCA_945873675.1 Asaia bogorensis | reverse complement strand
GATTGGCGGCGAAAGCCGATCACGCCATCCATCGGGAAGCCGCCCAAAGCGTCACCTTCGCCGATCGGTTCAAACGCCACCACGGTTTGCAGCGAAAGCCCGGGCGCGATGTGAAAGCCGGTGGCGACTTCACCGAAAAGATAAAGGCTCGTACCGCGCCGGGCGGAATCCTTGGCGTTGAAGGTAGAAACGCCATAGAGGCCAAGATCAGCCTCGCCCGAGACATGCGGGGTGAAGCCCTGGGCCATGGCGGTGGTCAGGGCGCCAAGGCTTGCGATCGCGCCAAAGGCCAGGTTGCGAAGGCTGGTCATGATCATGCGGCGTCTCCCCACATTGCAGGCACCATCAGGGAAAGATTATGGCGGAACATGGCCTCATAGGTTGGCGCCGGGCCGGTCTCGGCAGAAAGCGCATCGGCATAAAGCCGGCCACGTACACGCAAGCCGGTTTCCTGCGCGATGCGTTGCAGGGTTGCAGGGTTGCTCATGTTTTCCATGAAAAGCGCGGTGATGCTTTCTGCCTTAATCTGGCGGATCAACCGCCCGACTTCAGCGGCTGATGGCTCGGCTTCCGTGGAAACGCCCTGGGGGGCGAGGAAGCGCACGCCATAAGCATCGCCAAAATAGCCAAAGGCGTCGTGGCTGGTGACAATCTTGCGGCGCGCTGCCGGCACTTTGGCGATTTCCGCGCGCACCCATTGGTCGAGCGTGGCCAGCCGCGCGGCATAGGCTTCCGCGTTGCGGCGATACAGCGCTTCACCACCCGGATCGGCGGCGACCAGCCCACCAGTGATGTTGCGAATGTAGTGCTGCGCCAGGCCCAGATCCTGCCAAGCATGCGGGTCCGGCACCTGGCGTGGTCCGACGGAATGGTTATGCCGCCGCCCCGCGCCGCCATGGTCATGCCCGTGGTGGGCATGCGCCTGCATCATGCGGGGCGTGATGCCATCGGTGGTGGTGACCAGCCCGCCCTTGAAGCCGGAAGACCGGATCATGCGATCCAGCCAGCCTTCAAAGCCTAGGCCATTGCGGATCACGACCGCGGCATTGGTCAGCGCGGCGGCGTCCGATGGCTTGGGCTGAAAGCCATGCGCATCCTGATCCGCCCCGACAATAGCGCGGAGCGTGATGCGATCCCCGCCGATCTGGCGCGTCATATCCGCCAGGATGGAAAAGGAAGCGACCACCGAAAGCCTTTGCTGGGCCAGGGCGGGCCTGACTAGCAGTAGGGCGGGTGAACAAAGCAGGGCGCGACGAAGCATGGGGAAGGGCCTTCGGAGTAGTTCTGGAATGTTATAATATAACATCTACTGCCCCTGTCAAGCTGCCATGGTCCTGCCGCGCGCAACGGTTTAAGTTGCCTGTATGAGCGACCTGTTGAGCCCCCCACGCGAAACGGATGATGCGGCGCGGCTTGCGGAAAATGCCGCGCTAGCGGCGCGGCTTTTGCGCGCGCTTGCCAATGAAAGGCGACTTCTGGTGCTGTGTGACCTGGTCGCGGCGGGCGAGAAATCCGTCAATGACCTCGCCGCCAATGTCGGGCTTTCGCAATCCGCGCTGTCGCAGCATTTGGCGCTTTTGCGGGATGAAGGGCTGGTCGCCACGCGCCGCGCCGGCACGGTGATTTATTATCGTCTGGCCGACCCGAAGGCCGAGGCAGTGCTGCACACGCTGCACCGCCTGTTTTGCGAAGCGCCGGTTCAGTCCGGCGGGGTTTCCTCGGGCGGGTAGTTCAATTCCACCGCAACGCCATTCGGATCATGCAGAAAGACTTGCGTCTGCCGATCGCGCGGAATAACGCGCGCCGTATAGGTGACCTTGTGCTTGTCCAAATGCGCGCGCATGGCGGCAAGCCCGGTGCAGGAAAAGGCGATGTGATCCACAAGGCCCGTGTGCCCAACCTTGCGTTCCGGTAGCCCTTCCTCACCCTGACGGTCGCCAATCAGATGGACCGTCGGGTTATCACCGCAATAGAGCCAATAGCCGGGGAAGGTCAGCGGCGGGCGATAGCCCAATTCAAGCCCCAGCACCTTCTCATAAAAATGCTTGGTGGCTTCCAGATCCACCGGGCGCAGCGTGTAATGGTTCAGACCTTGCAAGCCCATATCGTTTTCCTCCGTGCCGTTTTTAAAGGAAGCGCGCATGCGGCGTCTGGCCCAGCAGATGCTGGCCCACCGCTTCGAAGTGCGCGCTGCGGCCTTGTACTTGCTGACTGACCGCATGAATGTCGCGGAAGCGCCGTTCAAAGGGATTGTCTTCGAAAATCGCGGTTGAACCAGCTTCCTGATAGACGGTTTCCACCACTTCACGCGACGTCTGAATCGCGAAGGTGGACGCAAGGCGAATCGAAACCCGTTCATCATTCGTCATGTCGAGCCCTGCTTCCGCACGCTGCCAGCAGTCGCGCAGTGTCTCCAAAAGCAGGCTGCGCGCGGAACGCCAGCGCGCTTCGGAACGCGCCACCAGGCTTTGAATGACATGGCTGTCGCGCATTGGGCGTGTGGAGGCAGCCGGGGTTTTGTCGCTCGCCAGCTTGATGAAGGCATCAAGTGTGCCGCGGCAAATGCCAAGCGCCACGCCGGCAAAGCCGGCCGCATATGCATGTGTGCTGGTGAAATGATAAAGGGTGCCTGCCGTTTGCCGATTGATCGGCAGATCGCGCTGCACCGTGTAATCATCCGGCACGAAAAGATCCGTCACTTCGTAAGTGTCGCTGCCGGTGCCGCGCAGGCCCATCACGCGCCAATTATCAGTGATCTTCGGCACTTCGCGCTTGAATAGCATGGTGCGGTCAATCGGGTTGCCTTCCGCATCGGCGCGCAAGGACCCATCGCGTTCGACAACCTTGCAATGGCCACCAAGCCAGGTGCAGTGCCGGCTGCCGCTGGCGAAATGCCATTTACCGGTCACCAGATAGCCGCCATCCACCACCACAGCGCGGGATTGCGGCCCCATGCCCCAGGCGAGCACGGCGCGCGGATCAGCGCCCCAGATTTCATAGGCAATTTCGGGCTTCAGATAGGCCGCCGCCATGGAACAGCCGGAAGCCTGCCCCACGCACCAGGCGGTGCTGGCATCAGCGGCGGCAATGACGATCTGCATCTGCACGAAATCATGCAGCGGCACTTCCTCACCGCGGAAGGCCTGCGGCAGCAGCGTGCGGAACAGCGCGGCGCCATGCAGCGC
>CAMCEP010000372.1 GCA_945873675.1 Asaia bogorensis | reverse complement strand
TGCATGGACACGAAGTCCGAGGTCGCGAGCAAATCAGAAAGGCTGGCTGGTTCCACGCCAAGCGCTGACATGGTCAGTTCTTCCACGAAGGGATCAAAGGCCTTCATGTGCAGCCCAAAGGCGCCCGCGCGATGCGCCGTGGCGCGCGCCACACGACCGAAGCCGATGAAGCCAAGCGTCTGGCCCATCAGGCGCGGGATTTGCAGCAATTGCGGGCGGCCTTCACCCCAGCGGCCTTCACGCACCATGCGGTCCTGTTCGATGCAGCGCCGATGCGTGGCCAGCAGCAGCATCATGGCGTGATCAGCGACTTCTTCGATGAAGGTATCAGGGCAATTCGTGACCGGAATGCCCTGCGCGGTTGCCGCCGCCACATCCACATAATCAACGCCCACGGACCCCAGCGCAATGATGCGGCACTTCTTCAGCGCCTTGATCATCTTGGCATTGAATTGCATGCCCTTCGCGTAAACCGCATCTGCCTGCCCGGCTTTGGCAATGAAATCCTTTTCAGTCGGCTGGCATTCGATGATCTCGACGCCCATGCCTTCCAGCGCTTCCAGCTCATAATCATAGCCGCCGCCGGTGGTGGTGAAGGACGCCGCCGCGGGCGTCAGGATGGTGAATTTTGCCATGAGATAGGTCCTTTTCAGCTCATTCCTTGACCGCGCCGGTCAGGGAGGAAACGTAGTAATCCACGAAGAAGGAATAGAAGATCGCAACCGGCAGCGAGCCAAGAAGCGAACCCGCCATCAGCGCGCCCCATTGATAGACATCGCCTGTTACCAATTCGGTCAGGATCGCAACCGGGACGGTTTTATTCTCGCTCGATTGAATGAAGGCGAGCGCATAGATGAATTCATTCCAGGACAGCGTGAAGGAGAAAATGCCCGCGCTGATCAGCCCAGGCACGGCAAGCGGCAGCGTGATCTGACGCAGGATTTGCAGCCGTGTGGCGCCATCAATTAATGCACATTCCTCAAGCTCATAAGGAATGGATTTGAAATAGCCGATCAAGAGCCAGGTGCAGAAGGGCACCAAGAAGGTCGGGTAAACCAGGATCAACGCAAAGGGTGAATCAAACAGCCCAAGTTGGAACACCATGGTCGCGAGTGGAATGAATAGGATGGAAGGCGGCACAAGATAGGCAAGGTAAATCCCAAGCCCCACATACTGGCTACCCGTGAAGCGCAAACGCTGGATGGCATAGGCCGCAAGTGTTGAACTGATGAGTGAAAGAACAGTCGCGCCAACCGCCACCATCATCGTCGTCATCAACCATTTCGGATAATCCGTATTGAACAGAAGCAACCGGATGTGATCCAGCGTGGGCGAGGTGATCCAGAAGGGATTATGCGTCTTGTAATCGTAAAGCTCCGCATTCGGTTTGAAAGCCGTGATCGTCATCCAATAGAAAGGAAACAGCAGAATGATCAGAAAGCATGCAAGCGGCAGATAGATGGTGACCATCCGCCGTGCCTTGCTGTCCCAGGCCATCGTCTCAGGTGGCGGGGCGGCGCTTGCTTCGGTTGCTTCCGCTTGGGTTGTGGCGCTCATTGCTTTTTTCTCCCGGCTTTAATCATTGCTTTCGCCCTGCTGCCATTTGCGCCGCGCCAAGGCGAAATAGCTAAAGAGCGTTGCGAAAACGAGGAAGGGGATCATGGAAACCGCAATCGCCGCACCTTCGCCCAACTGCCCCGCCGGAATGCCGCGCTGGAAGGCCAATGTAGCCAGCAGATGGGTGGAATTCACCGGCCCACCGCGCGTGATGGCATAGACAAGCTGGAAATCCGTGAAGGTGAAAATGATGCTGAAGGTCATCACAATCGCCAGAATGGGTAGCAGCATCGGGAAGGTGATGTAGCGAAAGCGCTGCCAGGCGGTTGATCCGTCCAAAAGCGCCGCTTCGTAAAGCGATGGCGAAATGGTTTGCAAACCTGCCAGCAGTGAAATCGCGACAAAGGGAATGCCGCGCCAGATATTGGCCGCAATCAAGGACCATCGCGCGGGCCAGGCGGTATTGATGAAATCCACATTGGTCTCGCGCAGGCCAAGTTCGATCAGCATCCAGGAAATGACAGAAAATTGTGGATTGTAAATCCACCAGAAAGCGACCGCTGACAACACAGTGGGCACAATCCATGGCAGCAGAATGATGGCGCGCAGCATCGATTTGAAAGGCAGATGATTGTTCAGCAGCAACGCCAGCCAAAGACCCAGCCCAAATTTTCCGATGGTCGCAATGCCTGTGTAGAAAACGCTGAAGAAGACCGCATTCCAGAAAATGGGGTCTTCCATCATGAATTCAAAATTTTCGAGCCCAACCCAACGCCCGCTACGCCCGATGGTGGTGTCCGTAAAGGCAAGCCAGATTCCAAGCCCCAGCGGATAGGTCAGGAATACCGCCAGAAGCCCCATTGCGGGCAGCAGGCAGATGACAATCAGGAAGGGCTTCCAATCGAGCAGCCTTATCAGCCAATTCTGCTCGATCTTCGGCCGGACCCATCCGGTGGTTGTGCTGGACATTACTGAGGCTCCGACAGAGGGCGGCCTTTATGTTGAAAGACCGCCCTTGTTTGGTTCAACCGCGACGGAAAATCCGGCGCGCGCGGCGTTCGGCTTCGCGCATTGCCGCATCCGGCGTTGCCTGACCGGCAGCGACTGAAGCGAACATTTGCACCAACACATATTCGGCGTTGGCCTGGCCGGAGGCTTCAGAAATCGGCCCTTTATAGCCATTCCAGAACTGGTTGTTCATGGAATCGCGGAACAGCGTGATCTTCGGATCGCTGGTCCAGACGGATGCCGCGCGATAGGCGTTGAGCGGATGCGCCCAATAGCCAAGATTGGCATTCAGCCACGGTTCATATTGTTCCTGTTCCATCATGAAGGTCAGGAAGGCCTTGGCTGCATTGGGGAAGCGGCTGTGCTTGAACACCATGGCGTTCAAAGTCAGCGGCGCGCTTGGCCAGCTATTGGCAACCCCAAGCGGCATCACGGAATGTTCCGTATCCTCCGCGATGGCGCGCGTGGCTGGGTCGTTCTTCAGCGCGAAATACAACGACACACCATTGGAGGTTACCCAGCAGGCATTAGCCGCATAGGCTTGGTTGTTGCTGATATCACCCCAGGAAATCGTGCCGCCATCCACAAAGGTTTCGTGGAGTTCCTTCAGGTAATTCAGTGACGC
>CAMCEP010000371.1 GCA_945873675.1 Asaia bogorensis | reverse complement strand
GGGCCAGGTTGCGCGTTGGGCGATGGGGCGGCCTTCCATCCTGGCCACCGTGCCATCGCATGTCTATGTTTTCTGGAAATCCTTTGAAGGGCTGGATCAGCCTGATCTGCAATGCGTCTTCACGCCGGGGTCTTATGCGGAAGGCAAAGTCTATGTCCTGGATGATTATCCGGGGGTGACCGCCGGCGCCTGGCAGCATCGGCCGGAGAGCATCGGCTGGGTGCGGGCCAAGACCGCTGATGTGTTTGACGACCCCGAAATTCAGCCAAATTATCTGTCTGATCCCATGGATCGGCGCGTGCATCTGGGGGGCATCCGGCTGATCAGGCGGCTATTGAATGCGCCAGAACTCAGCCCCTTCCTGGAAGCTGAAACCCTGCCCGGCCCGCATCTGGATTCCGATGATGAGTTGATGGATTTCGCCAGGCGCAACGGGTCCACAACCTATCACTTGATCGGCACGGCGCGCATGGGGCCGAATACTGACCCAACCGCGGTGGTGGATGACAGGTTGCGCGTTCATGGGCTGGAAGGCTTGCGCGTGGTGGATGCCTCCGTGATGCCCAACATGACCTCGGCCAATACTTACGCCACCACCATGATGATTGCGGAAAGAGCATCGGATTTTATTCGTGGCCGCTCGCCATTGGAACCTATGCTTTAAGGCGGCTTCAAAAAACTGGAGGAAAAAACAATGGAATTGCCGCTGCACGGCATGCGCGTGATTGAAGTGGGCCAGGCTTTGGCCGGGCCACTCGCCGGCGTGATCCTGGCCGATATGGGTGCCGATGTGATCAAGGTGGAAAAGCCCGATGGCGGCGATGATGCGCGCGCCTGGGGGCCTCCCTTCGGGCCGGATGGTGAAACATCGCTCTATTTCCACAGCCAGAATCGCAATAAGCGCTCCATCACGCTGGATCTGAAAAAGCCCGAGGATATTGAAGCGCTGCACAAATTGGTCGAGACCGCTGATGTGCTGATCCAGAACCTACGCCCCGGCGTGGTGGATGAAATTGGCATCGGGCCGGAAGCGATGCTCAAGCGCCATCCAAGGCTTGTTTATTGCTCCATCTGGGCCTTTGGCTATCAAGGCCCGATGCGCCTCAAACCCGGTTTTGATCCGCTTCTGCAAGCCTATGGCGGGATGATGTCCGTCACTGGCCGCCCGGAAGACCCGCCGACTTTCTGCGGTGCTTCCATCAATGACAAGGCGACAGGCATGTTCTGCGTGATTGGCGCGCTGGCCGCGCTGCGTCAGCGGGACCGCACTGGGCAAGGCTGCCTGGTAGATACATCGCTCTTTGAAACATCGGTGCATTGGGTGGAAGGCCATGTGAATAATTATCTGGCCAGCGGCGATGTGCCGAAGCGCCATGGCGCGGGCGCGGCGGTGATTGTGCCTTATCAGGTCTTTGAGACCGCCGATCGTCCGATTTGCCTAGCGGCCGGCAATGACCGGCTATGGGCGCGCTGCGCCAAGGTATTGGGCCATCCCGAATGGGGCCAAGATCCGCGCTTCGCCACCGGCCCGGAACGCGTACGCAACAAGGCAATCCTGCTGCCCTTGGTTGCTGAGGCGTTGCGCCATGGCACGCGGGAGCAATGGCTGACCGCCCTGGAAGCCGCCGGCGTGCCAAGTGGCCCGGTGAATGACATCGCCGAATTAGCCGCGACCGAGCAATTGACCGCAGTGGATATTGTGCAATCCCTGCCCGAAGGTGGCCCGCGCGTGGTGGGGCTGCCAATTTCCTTCAATCGGCGCCGGCCTGTCTCTCGCCGGGCAGCGCCGCGCCTGGGCCAGCATAATGGAGAGATTTTGGGCCAACCCTGAGCGCCCCACTGGCGCCTGGACTCTGCTTGGGGTTCCGCGATACCTGCCTTCGTATAGTAACCGAAGGCCGTAACCGCATGCCTCTTCCCAGCCGCTTCTGGCAGGATCTTCCCTGGCCAGAATTCCGCACCCTGCCGGCCAATACCGTTGCGGTATTCCCAGTAGGTGCCATTGAACAGCATGGGCCGCATCTGCCTGTGGCGGTGGATACCGCGATCAATCAGGGCATTGTTGCGCGCACGCTGAAGGTGATCCCGGATGATCTGCCCGTGCTGGTGTTGCCCACGCAAGCCGTGGCGCTTTCGGTTGAACATTTGCGCTATCCCGGCACCATCACGACCAGTGCTGAGACGCTGATCGCACTGATCTGCGATATCGGCGCATCGGTCGCGCGCGCGGGCGTGAAGCGCTTGGTGTTTCTGAACAGCCATGGCGGCAATGTCTCGGCGCTTGATATCGCGGCGCGGCGGTTGCGCATTCAGCATGGGCTTTTTGTGGTGAATGCCATGTGGGCGCGGATGGGCAAGCCGGAGGCGTTGCGGGACCCGGTGGAGGCGCGTTTCGGCATTCATGCCGGGCGCGATGAAACGGCGGTGATGCTGGCGCTGCGGCCTGATCTGGTGCGCATGGATAAGGCGCGCAATTTCGTCAGCCGTTGGCAGGCGGTATCCGCCAATACGCCAAGCATGGCGCCGGATACCGGCGCGCCACCGGCCTGGCAGGCGCAGGATCTTGGGCCGGCGGGTGCGGTGGGCAATGCCTCGGCCGCCACGGTTGAAATTGGCGAAGCGCTATTGGACCACGCCGCGCAACGCATGGCCGCACTTTGGCAACAAGTTGCCAACATGGATGTTTCCACTTGGCTAGATGGAGAACCCAATCCCGATGCCTGATATCGCTGCTTTCACCGCCGAATTGGCCGGGGTTGAACAATCCACCGATGCCGCTTTGCTGCGCCAGAAAAGCCGTGACTTCTATTGGTATAGCCCCATCCTGAAGCGCCAATTGGATGGCAAGCGCGCAGATATCTGGCTGCGCCCGCAAAACGAAGATGAGGTAATGCGCATCCTGAATGCCGCGCGCCGCCATGGCGTGCCGATCACGGTGCGCGGTGGTGCGACAGGCAATTACGGGCAATGCGTGCCGCTGAATGCTGGCGCGGTCTTGGATACCACGGCCATGACAGCGCCCATCGCGCTGAAGGATGGCGTGCTGGAAGCCGAAGCCGGCGCGCGCATGATTGACCTTGACCTTTGGGCGCGCGAACGCGGTTGGGAATTGCGGCTTTGGCCCAGCACCAAACGCACCGCGACCATTGCGGGTTTTGTGGCCGGTGGTGGTGCGGGCGTTGGCGGCATCAGCCACGGCACCATGCGCGAACGTGGCAATTTGCTCGG
>CAMCEP010000370.1 GCA_945873675.1 Asaia bogorensis | reverse complement strand
CCCAGCCTGGCGCGCGCGCAGGATTTCCCCATGCGCCCTATTCGCGTGGTGGTGCCCTACGCGCCCGGTGGGCAATCCGATACGGTGATGCGCTTGCTTATTCCGCGCATGACGGAATTTCTCGGCCAGAACATTATTGTGGAAAATCGCAGCGGCGGCGGCGGTACGATAGGCGCCGGCATCGTCGCCGCTGCGCCAGCGGATGGCTATACGCTGTTCTTTGAAAGCTTCGCCTTTGCTGTGGCGCCGCTGATCCATCGCGGCCTGCCGTTTGATTATGAAGCCGCCTTTGTGCCGATCGGCCAGGCGGTGGCGCTGCCCTATGTGCTGGTGACCAAGCGCGACTATCCGGCGCGCAATGTCGCGGAATTCATTGCATCGGTGAAAGCGCGGCCTGGCTTCACCTATGGCACGCCTGGCATTGGCACCATCGGCCATCTGGCCGGCGCGCTTTTGGAAATGCGTGCGGGCATCAAGATGGAACATGTCGCCTATCGCGGCGGTGCGGAAAGTGCGCGCGATGTCGCGGCCGGCAATATTGATGGCGCCATCGGCACCGCCAATAGCTTCGCGCCCATCATCCAGAATGATCGCGCCCGCGGCATTGCGCTGACGAGTGGTGAGCGCCGCGGCAGCCTTTCGCATCTGCCGACCTTGGCCGAAAGCGGCTTTCCCGGTTTTGATCTGACAAGTTGGAACGGGCTGTTTGCACCATCTGCGACACCCGCGCCCATTCGCGCCCGGCTGGAAGCGGCGCTGCGCCATGCCACCACGGATGAACCAACGCGCCAAAGGCTGGCCGCTTCCGGCAATGATGTGGTGACGGAAAGCGCTGATGCCTTCGGGGAACGTATCCGGAAAGACCGCGCCTTGGTGCGGGAGCTAATCCGCGAAACAGGGCTGAAGATCGAATAGCGAAAGCGCCTTCAGGTTTGATCGGGTGGTGACGCGCCATCCGCGATCAAAGCCAGTACAGCTTCCAGCCGATCCGCTTCTTCTGCAGGTTTGTCGCGACGGATGCGCGCAATGCGGGGAAAGCGCAGCGCGACGCCCGATTTATGCCGGCTGCTGCGCTGCGCGGCATCAAAGGCCACTTCCAGCACCAGCGCCTTTTCCACTTCCCGCACCGGGCCGAAGCGATCCACCGTGTGATTCCTGATCCAACGATCAAGCCAGGCCAATTCCTCATCCGTATAGCCGGAATAGGCCTTGCCGATCGGCACCAATTCGCCGTCTTCCCGCCAGACGCCAAAAGTATAATCCGAATAGAAGCTGCTGCGCTTACCGTGCCCGCGCTGCGCATACATCAGCACTGTATCAAGCGTGAGCGGAGCGCGCTTCCATTTCCACCATTGCCCTTTGACGCGCCCGGGCAAATAGGGGCCATCGGTGCGCTTCAGCATCAGCCCTTCAATCGCCGTATCCCGCGCACCATCACGCAAGGCCTGCAAATCGCTGATCTGCTTGAAGGCGATGATGTCGGAAAGATCCATCCGCGGCGGTTGCTGGCGGTGATACCAGGCTTCCAGCCGCGCACGACGTTCGGAAAAGGGCAGGGGGCGCAAATCCTCAGTGCCATCAAAAAGAATATCATAAAGCCGGATCGCCACTGGGTAATCGCGCTGCATTTTGGCAGTGACGCTCTTGCGGTTCAGCCTTTGCTGAACATCGGCAAAGGGCGCGACTTCGCCATCCCGCAGCACCAGCAATTCGCCGTCCAGCACGGCATGGAAATCAAGGGCTGAGACGATTTCGGGGAAGGTCGCGGAGATATCCTCAGCCCCGCGGCTCCAAACCCTGGCACCGCCGGGCCCCGACGTGACTTGCACGCGAATGCCATCCCATTTCCATTCCGCGCAATAGGCACCGGGATCAAGCGCGGCGAGATCGGCTTCTTCCAAGGGATGCGCCAGCATCAGCGGGCGGAAGATGGGTGCCGCGCGCGGGTCCGGCTGCGGCGCGCGGCCCTCAAGCCAGGCGAAAAGCGGTTCATAGGGCGCGGGGATGGCGTGCCAGGCTTCCTCAATCGCCTCCACCGCCTGCCCCGACCATTCGGCGAGTGCCACACGCGCAAGCCGGGCCGAAACCCCAACCCGCAGGCCGCCCGTTAGCAGCTTGATCAGCGCGAGCCGCCCGCTGGAATCGAGCGTATCCAGCCAGCCCGCGATCAACGCCGGCACTTCGGCCTTGGGCGTGGTTTCCAAGGCGGCGATAATGTCTGACAGCGCAGGTGGCGGTGCATTCACCCCGGCGCGTTTTGGCCAGATCAGCGCAATGGTTTCCGCGAGATCGCCGACATAATCATAGGAAAGCCGGAACAATTCGGGGTCCACCCGCGCCATAGTGATTTCCCTGAGCATCGCGGGCTTGGCGGTGGCGAGCTTCAGGCTTTCCGTAATCGCAGCCAGGCCCAGGCCGCGTTCGGGGTCTGGCTGCCCCGCAAACCATTGGCCAAGAAGTGCCAGCTTGGCATTCCGCCCCGGAGAAAAGACCAGCCTTTCCAGCAATTCAGCGAAGGCAGGCAGGCTCATGGCATTGCCCAGCGCAGGCTCATCTTGCACAAATCCGTTGCGTGTCTAATTTTGTGCCCATGATCCACGCCCAGCAACCGATGGATGCCGGCCAACCCCTTGCGGGGCCGCTCTTCAGCATTTGCACTTTGGTCACGCGCCCCGCGGAATACGCGGCCATGGTTGAAAGCTACCAAGCGTGTGGCTTCACGCCCGACAAGGCGGAATTCCTTTATCTGGACAATACCAAGGGCCACCAATGGGATGCCTTCCGGGGCATCAGGCGTTTCTTGAGCTTGGCGCGCGGCGCCTATGTGATCCTCTGCCATCAGGATGTTCGGCTGCTGGCTGATGATGTCGAAGCGCTGCGCGCCTGCCTTTCGGCGCTTGATGCGCTTGATGCGGATTGGGCGCTGGCCGGCAATGCCGGGGCGATAGCGGATGGCAGCCTCGTTCTCCGCATTTCCGATCCGCATGGGGAAGATCAGCGGCGCGGCAATCTCCCCGCGCGGGTGGTCAGCCTGGATGAGAATTTCATCATTATCCGGCGCGATGCGCTGGTGAGTATCTCTGCCGGGCTTTCCGGCTTTCATCTTTATGGCACGGATTTGTGCCTGCAGGCGCGCTGCGCCGGGCGCAGCGCTTGGGTGATTGATTTTCACCTCCGGCATTTGAGCGCTGGCAAGGTGGATGCCAGCTTCCATCAGGTGCAGCAGCGGCTTGAGG
>CAMCEP010000369.1 GCA_945873675.1 Asaia bogorensis | reverse complement strand
ATCAGCGGCCCGGCCGGTATGCCGGCGCCGGTTGCGGATCGGCTGAATGTCGCGCTGGTGGAAAGCTTGGCGACACCCGCGCTCAGTGAACGCTTGGTAGAACTGGGTGCTGCCCCGAACCGGCTGGACCGCCCTGGCTTCACCGCGCTTGTCGCCGCCGATATGGCGCGCTGGGCGCAGATTGTGCGCGAAGCCGGGATCAAGGCCGACTAACCCGTTTGGCACGGTGATTGCCTTCCTCCAAGGCATAAGCGGCGCATTCGCTGGGAACTGGGTCATTTTGCCCATTTTTTAGGCGATGAGTGCCGACTTAATAGCAAGGAGCTTTCGCATGAACCGTCGTCGTCTTCTTGGCCTGACCGGAGGCGCCATTGCCGGCGCTCTGGCAAGCCCGGGCATTCTCTCCGCGCAAAGCGGCGCTTGGCCGACCCGCGGGTCCATCCGCCTGATCGCGCAATTCCCCCCGGGTGGCCTGGTGGATACCGTGAGCCGCCTGATGGCCCCTGCCCTGTCCCAGGCTCTGGGCCAGACCGTGGTGGTGGAAAACCGCGCCGGCGCCGGTGGCGTGATCGGCACGGATTTCGTCGCGAAGCAGCCGGCGGATGGCTATACGCTGCTGGTGTCTCACGCTTCGGTGCATGTTTTCTCGGCGGCGACGATGCCGACGCTGCCCTTCAACCCGATCACGGATTTCACCCATATCGGGCTTTTGGTGGAAGCGCCGAATGTGCTGCTGGTGAAGTCCGAGTCACGCTTCAAGACGCTTGCGGATTACATTGAAGCGGCAAAGAAGCAGCCAGTGCGCTTCGGGTCTTCGGGCATTGGTTCGGCGCCGCATCTGCTCGGTGCCATGCTGTCCGGCGAGGCCAAGCTCACCAATCTGGATCACGTGCCCTATCGTGGCAGCGCGCCAGCGATGCAGGATCTGATGGCCAATCAGATTGAAAGCCTGATTGATCCCATCACCACCAATGTGCAGCTGATGAAGGATGGCGTGCTGCGTGCGCTGGCCGTTTCATCACCGCAGCGTCTGCCCGCCTTCCCGAATGTGCCGACCTTCGCTGAGCTTGGCTTCCCGAAGCTGACGTCAGCGCAATGGCTTGGGCTTTCCGCGCCGAAGGGCCTGCCTCAGCCAATCACGGATCGGCTTGCCGGCCTGATCAACCCCATCCTGGCGCGGCCGGAATTGATGACGCGGTTTGAGGAATTGCAGACCCTGCCGCGTCGCCCGGCGCCGATGAATGGCGATTTCGTGAAAATCATGCGCGAGCAGATCACGGAATGGACCGCAGTTGCCAAGCAATTCGATATTGTTGTGACCTGACGTGAACATCCCCGCCCGCGCATTGTCGCGGGCGGGGTGCCCCGTCACTTCATGCCAGCCTGGGTCTTGCACCAACGCGCCACTTCTTCATGTGTGGCAAACCAAACATCGCCAAAACTTTTCATGTGCTGTACCAGCCGATCCAGCAGCGCGATGCGGCTGCGGTGCCCAATGACATGCGGGTGCATGGTCAGCAGGAACAAGCCACCTTCACGATAGGCGCCTTCGAATTCGGCGGTGAACACCTCCTCCACGCTTGAAGGGGGCGTATAGGGGCGGAGTGCCGAAAAGCGCAGCATATTGAAGTAAACTGCATCATCGCGGATCCATTCCGGCGGCAATTCCACAATGCCAGTCGGCGTTCCCTGATCGAGCAATTCATAGGCATCATCATCAGCCATTAGCGATGAATCATAAATCAAACCCAATTCGCGGATGATCGAAAGCGTATCCACCGAGAAATCCCAAGACGCCGTGCGGATACCAACAGGCCGCCGGCCCGTCAGTTTTTCCAGCGTATCAGCGGCGCGGAAGGTGAGATCCCTCTCCACACCTGGCGGCAATTGGGTATTGGCTTCATGAATCCAGGAATGGATGCCGATCTCATGGCCTTCATCCGCGACACCGCGCACCTCATCCGGATGCAAAAGTGCTGAGACGGCGGGGTAGAAGAAGCTTGCCTTGACCTCATGCCGCGCGAGCAAGGCGCGGATGCGCGGCACGCCCTGGCGCGCACCATATTGCCCCTGGCTGATACGCATGGGGCTTTCATCGGCATCGCGCAGCGGAATGGTTTCGTGATCCGCATCGAAGGAAAGCGAGACACAACAACGCGCCCCATTGGGCCAGGAAGTGGGCGCCAAGGAACGCCCAGCGCGGGCGCGGCCCACAATTTCGCGCCATTGCGCTTCGGGCCATTCCCAGGGCTTGGCGGCTTTGTCGTTCATCGGGGGTTCTCCTGCCTGCAATCAGACGGCATGCTGCACCCTTAGCCAGCATATCGGAACCCCCATGAGCGATACCGATCCCGCCCTGATGTCCGCTGAAACCCTGCTTGGGCTTTACGCGCGCCGGCGCCTTTCGCCGGTGGAGGCGTTGAAGGCGGTGATGGAGCGCGTTGCCCGCTATAACCCGTGGGTAAACGCCTTTGCCGCGATGAACCCGCGCGCTTTGCAGGCAGCGGGCGAAGCCGAAGCGCGCTGGCAGGCGGGCAGGCCAATGGGCATGCTGGATGGCGTGCCTTCCACGGTGAAGGATTTGCTGAACCTATCGGGTTTCCCGACCAGGCGCGGCAGCCGCAGCACAGATACGACACAAGCGACTGAGGATGCCCCCGCCGTGCTGGGGCTGAAGCACGCCGGCGCGGTGATCATCGGCAAGACCACCACCACGGAATTCGGCTGGAAATCGCCCGGCGATTGCCCCTTGCATGGCATTACGCGCAATCCCTGGAACCCCAAGCGCACGCCGGGCGGGTCTTCTTCCGGCGCCGGGGCGGCGGGGGCCGCCTGTTTCGGCCCGCTGCATATCGGCACGGATGCCGGTGGGTCCATTCGCATCCCGGCAGCGTTTTGCGGGCTGGTCGGGATGAAGCCTTCCTTCGGGCGCATTCCGCAATGGCCACTGGGCGCCTTTGGCCATGTGGCGGTTGCCGGCCCCATGACACGCACGGTGCGCGATGCCGCGCTGATGTTCGGCGCCATGGCGCGGCACGATCTGCGCGACCCCTATGCCCTGCCTGATGACCCGCGCGATTGGCTGGCTGGCATTGAGGATGGCGTCGCGGGGCTGCGTGTGGCTGTGGTGCGGCGCATGGGCTTCGCCCCGCCCTTGGATGCGGAAGGCGAGGATGTGCTGGCCGCCGCCGCGCGGCTTTTGGAAGACCAGGGCGCGATTGTGGAAGAAGCCGATCC
>CAMCEP010000368.1 GCA_945873675.1 Asaia bogorensis | reverse complement strand
GATGATGTAATAGAATAGCCGGAACAGCAGCAGCGCGCCAACCACCACGGGGGTGGGCATGAAGCCCGCCAGCGCAAACAGAATGGCGCCATCAAAAACGCCAATGCCGCCCGGCACATTGGCCGCCAGCCCCGCCATATAGGCGGCGATATAAATGCCCAGAAAATGTAGAAATCCGAGCCCTTCCGCCGGCGGCAGTAGAGCGAAAAAGATCATGGCTGTGACAGCAACATCGGCGGTGGCCAGCGCCACTTGGGCCAGCGCAATGCGAAAGCCGGGCAGGTCAATCTGATGCCCGAAAAGCTTGATATGCGGCACGAAGCGCGCCAGCACCACATAGGTGATCACAATCGCCCAGCAGAAAAACCCAAGCAGCGGCAAAATCCAGCGCGGCGCGCCCGGCCCCAGAAAAGTCAGAAGGTCAGGTTCCAGCACCAGCACCAGCCCTGCAATGGCAAAACCCCCCAGGCCGAAAGTGAGGGAGGTAATGGCAATGACCTTTGCAATGGCAACCGGCGCCAAGCCCCAACTGGCATAGAAGCGGTAGCGCACCGCCGCACCGGACACTGTCGCAAAACCAATGTTATTCGCGAGGGAATAGGCGCAGAACGAAGCCAACAAGGATCTTCGCCAGGAAACCGGATGCCCGGCATAGATGGACCCCAACCGGTCATAGGCCGAAAGCAATAGATAAGCGCCAAGTGTGCAGCCAGCCGCCAACCAAAGTGCCGCAGGTGTAGTGGCATGCAGCGCGGTTTGGATATCCTGCCAGGAAAGCCCGCGGAATTCGCGCTGCACCACGTAAAGTGCGCCCAATAGCAGGATCAGCCCGAAACAGGTCGGGCCGAAGCGTTTCAACAGGGACATGGCGCCCTGCGGCTTCACGCGCTGGGGCTCTCCGTCCGCGCCAGCGCGGTTTCGATCAGGCCAATGGTGCCCGCCACGCCATAAAGCGCGATGAAGCCGCCAAAGCGCGGGCCTTCTTCCTGCCCGAGCAGCACCTGATACAGCGCATTGAACCAGGCGCGCGACACACCCATGCGCCCATCCTTGCCTGCTTCCAGGAAGGGTTCGCGGCGCCCCGCATCAAATACCAGATCTTGCGCGACCTTGGCGCGTTCTTCCGCGGGCATCGCTTCCAGATCCGCCGCACGGTCACGCAAGGCCACCATAAGCGCGTTCAGTGCTTCGCGTTCCGCATCGGATGGATTGCGGAAGCGCTTCGTGGGGGCGACGAAATCGCGGTAATAGGCCACCGCATAGGTCACCAACTTGCCGAGCAAGGGCTGGGTCGCGGCTGTGGCACCCGGCGCATAGCGCGCCAGAAAACCCCAAAGCAAATCGGGATCATCCGCATTCACCACACTCGCCAGGTTCAGCAGCATGGTGAAGGAAACCGGTGGCTCTGGGTCATTTGGCGCGGCGCCGCGATGGATATGCCAGGCCGGGTTGGCGGCATCCGGCGCGGTGCGGAGTCGCGTGCGATGTTGCAGATATTCATCCACGGCGCGGGGGATTTGGTCGAAGTAAAGCCGCTTCGCACGCTGCGGCTGGTTAAACATGAAAAGTGAAAGGCTTTCCGGCGGCGCATAGCGCAGCCATTCCTCAATCGTCAGGCCATTGCCCTTGGATTTGGAAATCTTCTGGCCCTGTTCATCCAGGAAATGCTCATAGGTGAAGCCCTCAGGCGGCGCGCCACCCAGCACGCGGCAAATCGCGGAAGACAGCCGAACGCTATCAATCAAATCCTTGCCCGACATTTCGTAATCCACGCCAAGCGCATACCAGCGCAACGCCCAATCCGCCTTCCATTGCGCCTTGCAATGCCCGCCCGTGATGCGCGTGCCGAAACGCTCCCCGCTATCGGGATCGCGCCACACCAGCATGTGCTGATCAGGGCGCACTTCTTCCATGGGCACCTGCATGACCACACCGGTTTTCGGGTGAATGGGCAGGAAGGGCGAATAGGTGGCGCGGCGATCCGGCCCGAGTGTTGGCAGGATCACTTCCAGCACCTTGGCGTGGTTTTCCGCCATGCGGAGCAAGGCCGCATCAAACTTCCCGGAACGGTAGTAATCGGACGATGACGCGAATTCATAATCAAAGCCGAAAGCATCCAGAAAGGCGCGCAGCCGTGAGTTATTATGGTGCCCGAAGCTTTCATGCGTGCCGAAAGGGTCAGGGATTGCCGTGACTGGGCGGCCGATATGCGTGGCCAGCATGTCCTTATTCGGCACATTATCCGGCACCTTGCGCAGCCCATCCATGTCATCGCTGAAGGCGATCAGGCGCGAAGGCAGACCCGTAAGCTGCGTGAAGGCATGGCGGATCCAGCTTGTGCGCGCCACTTCGCCGAAAGTGCCGATATGCGGCAGGCCGGAAGGGCCATAACCGGTTTCAAACAGCGCCGATTTCTTGCCGGACGCGGCCAGGCGGGTCGCGACCTTGCGCGCCTCCTCAAAGGGCCAGGCCTTCACGACGGAAAGATCAGCGGCGGCGGACATGGGCAGTTACTATCCTTAAGCGTTGGGATGACTGCTTATAGGCAGGGCGCGCGCAGGTGGCGAGGCCCGGCCCTTTCAACCTGTTCCATCTTTGTGCTTTCTGCGTTAAACCGCCCGCTTCCAATCTTTACCACGGGAAAATTGCAATGCGTGTCGGCGTGATTGGGGCCTCCGGTGCGGTGGGCCGCGAATTGGTGGATGTTCTGGGGCGTCGGGCCTTCCCGATGACCTCGCTCAGGCTGTTTGCCTCTGCCCGTAGCGCCGGCACCAAGATCAAAACCCCTTTGGGTGAGGCTGAGATTGAGCCCTTCAGCGATGCCGCCATGCGTGATTTGGATTTGGCGCTGCTCGCGGTCTCGGGCGATTTTGCCAAGGCCCATGCGCCGGCCATGGTGGCGGCTGGCGTGCATGTGGTGGATAATTCCTCCGCCTTTCGCTTGCAGGATGATGTGCCGTTGGTGGTGCCGGAAGTGAATGCCGGCGCCATCGGCCAAGCCAAGCTGATCGCCAACCCCAATTGCACCACGGCCATCCTGGTGGTGGCGCTGGAGCCACTGCGCCAGGCTTTCGGCCTGAAGCGCGTGATTGTTTCCACCTATCAAGCTGCCTCCGGCGCTGGAGCGGAAGGCATGGCGGAGCTGGAACGCGAAACCCGCCGCGTGCTGGTGGATGGGGTGAAGGCGGGGCATGAGGTGTTCCGCCACCCGTTGCCCTTCAACGTGATACCGCAAATCG
>CAMCEP010000367.1 GCA_945873675.1 Asaia bogorensis | reverse complement strand
TCAGTCTTGTTCGCGACACTGAAGCTCTGCATGTAATCGTACTTGTCCTTCATCTCCTTGTATTTGAGGAAGGCCGTGTATTCGATTTCGGGCATGCCGATGGTATCGAGCAAATGGCTATAAGCGGCGATATGCACCGTTTCGATGTTGGAGAAGGCCGACATCATCATCAGCACTTCCGTCGGCTTAAACACCTGCGAATAATGCTTCATGTAGCAATTATTCACCTCGACATCCGCCTGGGTGAAGAAGCGGAAAATCTGCGTCAGCAGATTACGCTCCGACGGCGTCAGGTTCTTCTGCCAATCCTTCACATCATCGGCCAACGGCACTTCTTCCGGCAGCCAATGGATGCGCTGCTGCTGCAACCAGGCTTCATAGGCCCAAGGGTAACGGAAGGGTTTGTACACGGGATTCGAGGTCAGAAGATCGAACTTCACCGGCAATTCATCCTGCACCATACCATCGGCCATTGTATCGAATCCCATCTTGTTGGTTCGCGCTGCTTGTACCACAATTGGTGGGTCGAGCAATCGCGAACCGCAAGATATTGTGCAGACGCTTATTCGACGCGGATATTCGATTCGCGTGCGACCACAATATTTTCCGCCAATTCGCGGGCGATGCGCGCCGCGAAAGTATCAGGCCCCTCACCCAAAATGACGCCCCCCTGGTCAATCAGGCGTTGGCGAATGGTCGCATCCCGCAGCAAGCCCTGCACATCGCGCGCGATGCGGTCCACAATGTCGCGGGCCAAGCCCTTTGGCGCGATGAAGCCATACCAGGGGCTGGTATCCGGAATGCCTATGCCAAGTTCGTCCAGCGTCGGCACATCTGGCAGCACCGGCACACGCTGCGGCCCGCCAATGGCCAACGGGCGAAGCTTGCCATCCCGCGCGAGAGCAATGGCACCAGACAAAGTGCTGAAGGTCGCGGGAACGCGCCCGCCGATCACATCCTGCAGCGCCGGCACCGCACCGCGATAGGCGACATGGGTCAGATCCAGATTCATTTTCTTGCGGAACATCTCAAGCGCGAAATGCCCCGAAGACCCATTGCCGGAAGAAGCAAAGGCCATGCCCGGTTCACGCCGCGCCGCCGCCACCACATCCTGCGCGCTGCGGAAGGGCTGCGTCGCGCCGGTGAACATCACGGTGGGTGACGCATAGATATTCACGATCGGCGTGAAATCATTGATCGTGTCATAGGGCAGGCGCGCATAGACCGCCGCATTGCTGGCATGGGTGCTGGCGGCAAGGAAAATCGTATAGCCATCGGGTGCCGCGCGCGCGACCGCTTCCGAAGCAATGACCTGGCTGGCGCCGGGGCGATTCTCGATAACAACGGGTTGTCCCCATAATTTTTGCAGCGGGTCCTGCAAGACCCGGCCTGGAAAATCCGTGGGGCCGCCAGCAGGATAGCCAATGATCATCCGTATCGGGCGATCCGGCCAAGTGCTCGTTTGTGCTTGGGTTTTGGTGATGATGGTGCTGGCCATCCCGGTGGCCAGCAGGCTGCGACGCGTGAACATTCCAGACTTCCTCCCCTGCCCTTTTCAGGCTTACCGCCCCCAAAGCTGGGGGCGGGTTGGGGTAAGTCTAACGCAGCTTTACTGGCAGGCCAAACATTCTTCGTAATTGTTGTTGGTCGCCGGCACCGCCGCCACCAGCGGCAATTGCGCCTGATCATTGGCTGGCGCCGCCACACCCAAGGCAGCTTGCGGCGCCACTTTTTCACTGATGGCATCCGCGCGCTGGATGGAAAGGCTGCGGCAGTAATAAAGCGACTTCACACCCTTCTTCCACGCCGTCATGTGGATCTGGTGCAAATCCCGCTTATGCACATTGGCCGGCAGGAAGATGTTCACCGATTGGGATTGGCAGATATAGGGCGTGCGATCAGCCGCATGTTCCACCACCCAACGCTGATCCAATTCAAAGGCCGTCTTAAAAGTGGCCTTTTCCTGTTCAGTCAAGAAATCCAAATGCTGCACGCTTCCCTTATTCACCGTGACCGTGGTCCAGGTATCCTCATCATCGCGCCCGTGCTTGGCCAATACCTTCTTCAGGAATGGGTTGCGCACAATGAAGGACCCGGACAGCGTCTTGTGATTATAGACATTGGCCGCGATCGGTTCGATCCCCGGGCTCGCGCCACCGCAAATGATGCTGATGGAAGCGGTTGGCGCAATCGCCATCTTGTTCGAAAAGCGCTCCATGAAGCCGTATTCGGCGGCATCCGGGCAGGGGCCGCGTTCTTCGGCCAGCAGCCGGGAAGCAGTGTCAGCCTGGGCGCGGATATGCTTGAACATCCGCATATTCCAGACCTTCGCCACCACGCTTTCGAAGGGCACATTCAGCGCCTGCAGGAAGGAATGGTAGCCCATCACCCCAAGCCCGACCGAGCGTTCCCGCATGGCACTGTAGCGCGCGCGCGCCATGGTATCGGGTGCCGTATCAATGAAGGATTGCAGCACATTATCCAGAAAACGCATCACATCAGGGATGAATTGCGCCTCATCCTTCCACTCAAACCAGGTCTCCAGATTGAGCGAGGATAGGCAGCACACCGCCGTGCGTTGTTCCCCATGCTGATCAATCCCGGTCGGCAGGGTGATTTCTGAACAGAGGTTGGAGGTCTTCACCTCAAGCCCTGCCAGCTTCTGATGCTCTGGCCGCGCATTATTCACGTGGTCGGAATAGATGATGTAGGGTTCACCGGTTTCGATGCGCGCGGTCAGGATGCGAATCCAAAGGCTCCGCGCGGAGACCTTCTTCATCAGCGCGCCATCCTTGGGCGACACCAGCGCCCATTCCTCATCCGCTTCCACAGCGCGCATGAAGGCATCTGGGATCAGCACGCCTTGATGGAGATTGAGCGCCTTGCGATTCGGATCACCACCGGTTGGGCGGCGCATTTCCAGGAATTCTTCGATTTCCGGGTGATTCACTGGCAAATAGCAGGCCGCCGACCCACGGCGGAGCGAGCCCTGGGAAATCGCCAGCGTCAGGCTATCCATCACGCGAATGAAGGGAATAACGCCCGAGGTCTTGCCGTTGCGGCCGACCTTTTCGCCGATGCCGCGCAGATTCCCCCAATAGGACCCGATGCCACCGCCCTTGGCCGCGAGCCACACATTCTCATTCCAAAGCCCGACAATGCCATCAAGGCTGTCAGAGGCTTCGTTCAGGAAGCAGGAAATCGGCAAGCCGCGAGTCGTACCGCCATTGGACAGCACGGG
>CAMCEP010000366.1 GCA_945873675.1 Asaia bogorensis | reverse complement strand
ATTGACCCCGTCGGCGCCTGCGTTGGTATGCGCGGTTCGCGCGTGCAGGCGGTGGTTGCTGAATTGCAGGGCGAGAAGATTGATATCATCCCCTGGTCGCAGGACCAGGCCACCTTCATCGTGAATGCACTCGCCCCTGCTGAAGTCAGCAAGGTGGTGCTGGATGATGAAGGCCGCCGCGTGGAAGTGGTGGTGCCGGATGATCAGCTGAGCCTGGCCATTGGCCGTCGCGGGCAGAATGTGCGCCTGGCGTCGCAGCTCACGCGTTATGATGTGGATATTCTGACGGAAGCCGAGGAAAGCGAACGCCGCCAGGAAGAATTCCGCCGCCGTACCGGGCTGTTTGTGGAAGCGCTGGATGTGGATGATGTGATCGCAGGGCTGCTGGTGCAGGAAGGCTTCGGTTCCATCGAAGACATTGTGCAGGCGCCGGATGAGGAATTGGCCGAAATCGAAGGTTTTGATGAAAGCGTTGCCGCTGAGTTGAAGCGGCGCGCTGAAGCCTTCATTGAAAAGCGAGATGCCGAAATGGATGAAAAGCGCCGCAACCTGGGTGTGGATGATGTGCTGATTGATGTGGGCGGCTTCTCGCCGGCCATGATGGTGACGCTCGGTGAAAAGGGCGTTAAGTCCTTGGAAGACTTGGCTGATCTTGCCGGCGATGAGCTGGTGGAAATCCTCGGTGCCGAAGCGGTGGATGAGGAAACGGCCAATGCCATCGTCATGGAAGCGCGTCGTCGTGCCGGTTGGCTCGGCGATGAGGCATGAGGCATAGCCCTGGCCGAAGCCCTCGCCCTGCCGGAGGAAGATGAGCCCGAAAAGGGCCCGCTTCGCCGTTGCATTGTCACGCGCGAAAGCCTGCCCAAAGCGGAAATGATCCGTTTTGTGCTGGGTCCGGGGCGAGAAATCGTGCCGGATTTGGCCGAAAGGCTGCCGGGGCGGGGAATGTGGTTGAGCGCGCGGGGCGATGTGCTAGAAAGCGCCATCAGCCGGGGGGCTTTCACGCGCGCAGCGCGCGGTCCTGTGGTTGTTCCGCCCGGTCTTACGGCGTTGCTGCACCAGGGCCTCCGCACCAGGATTGCTGATCTGCTGGGGCTTGCACGCAGGGCAGGGCAGGCGGTGGCGGGCTGGCAGGCGGCGCGGGAATGGCGTAGCGCTGATCGTATTGCCCTGTTGGTGCAGGCCAGTGATGGCAGCCCGGCAGAGCGTGAACGCCTCTCGGGCGGTGGTATTGCGGCAGTGATGCCGTTGACGGCCGCAGAATTGGGGCGCGTTTTTGGGCGTGACCACATTGTTCATGTGGCGGTTGCGCCGGGCCGTTTGGCGGAAGCCATCCGGTGCGAGGCGACCAGGCTTTCGGGCCTTGGCTCGTTGGAAGTGGCTAAATCCTAAGGGCTGCCGGATGTTTCGGCGGCTCCATGCGTAACATAGATCGGGTTCGAAGCGGCGAATGAGTGACCAGAACGAGCAGGACGCGGGTAAAAGCAGGCTGAGCCTTCGGCCCGGCGGACGCCTCGAGCTTGGCAAGACGGTGGATGCGGGTAGCGTCCGCCAATCCTTCAGCCATGGCCGATCCAAGACCGTACAGGTCGAGGTTGTGAAGAAACGTGTGGTGGCACCAAGCCCGGTACGGCCCGGCATAGGGGTTCCCGCCGCGCGCGCCCTTGGCCCGGCAACCGCCGCGCCAGCGCCAGCGCCCGCAGCAGCGCCGCCCCCTGCGGCAGCGCCAGCGGCCAAGGCGCCGACCGCGCCAGCGCCAGCAGCAGCACCAGCGCCGGCGCCAGTACCCGTGGCCGCGCCTGCGCCAAGCCCAGTTGTGGCAGCGCCACCGGCTCCGCCGCCGCCTGCCGAGCCCGTAGTAGCGGCTCCGCCCGCGCCTGCCCCTGAACCCATAGCAGTCGTAGCAACGCCGGCGCCTGCGGCCCCAACGCCGCCGCCCGCACCGCCACCAGCCCCCGCGCCAAGTGCAACCCGCGTGGCGATGGCGCCGCCCCCTTCCGCCCGGACCGGCGCGGCATCAGGGCGCCCTGGCGGCGGTGGCGCAGGCCGCCAAGGCGGCGGGGGCCAAGCCGCCCGCACCACCAGCACGGGCCGGCCGCTGACGCAGTCAGAGCTCGCTACCCGCCAGCGCGTGCTGGAAGAAAATCGTCGCTTGGAAGCGCAACGCCAACGCGAAGACCGTGAACGCCAGGCGCTCATGGTACGTTCTGCTGCAGAAGAAGCCGCGCGCCGCGTGGAAGAAGAAGCCCGCGCCAAGGAAGACGCCGCGCGCCGTGCTGAAGAAGAAGCTCGCGCTGCGGTGGAAGCAGCGCGTCGCCCGGCGCCCGCGCCGCAAGCAGCCGCAGCGCCTGCTGCTGCGCCTGGCCGCGCGCCGGCTGGCGCGCCCGTGCGCAAGCCCGCAACGTCCGAACCGCCGGTCAAGCTGACACTCAAGGCGCGCTCGCCATCTGATGAGGATGAGGATGGGCCACGCCGCCCTGCCATGCGGCGCCCAGGTACGCCGGCAGGGCCGGCCAAGCGCTTGGCGCCCGCACCGGTCAAGAAATCGCCGCCCGGCGCTGATCGCCGCCGCGAAGGCCGCATTGACGTGGCGGCAGCACTGGAAGGTGAGGATGAACGGACGCGTTCCATCGCGTCTGTCCGGCGCGCGCGTGAACGTGAACGCCGCCAGCAGGAATTGGCGCGGCTGCGTTCCGGCACCGAACGCGTGGTGCGCGAAGTGGTGGTGCCGGAAAGCATCACTGTGCAGGAATTGGCCAATCGTATGGCCGCGCGCGGCGGGGAAGTGGTGAAGTCACTCTTCCGCATGGGCGTGATGGCGACCCTCACGCAAAGCATTGATGCCGATACCGCCGAATTGGTGGTGCAGGAATTCGGCCATCGCGTGAAGCGCGTGAGTGAATCCGATGTTGAAATCGGCCTGGAAGGCGCGCAGGACGCTGATACGGAATTGCTGCCGCGTCCGCCCGTGGTCACCATCATGGGCCATGTGGACCATGGCAAAACCAGCCTATTGGATGCTTTGCGCAAGACCGATGTCGTTGCCCATGAAGCAGGTGGCATCACGCAGCATATCGGCGCCTATCAGATCACGGTCCCCGCCGGCGATCGCGTGACCTTCATTGACACACCTGGCCATGAAGCCTTCACCGCCATGCGCGCGCGTGGTGCATCGGTGACCGATATGGTGGTGCTGGTTGTGGCCGCTGATGATGGTGTCATGCCGCAAACGGTGGAAGCCATCCGCCATGC
>CAMCEP010000365.1 GCA_945873675.1 Asaia bogorensis | reverse complement strand
TCAATCAGTGGTATGGCAGCCAGTGGGCGGGTCAGCCGATACCCCCCCAAAGCTCCGCGGCGGCCCTCGACCAACCCGGCATGAGCCAGTATTTTCAAGACCTTGGCCACGGTTGGCTCCGCCAAGCCCGTGGCGCCGGCCAGAACCGGGGCGGTCAGCACGCCGCCTTCGGCCGCGTCATCTAGCCGCGTCAGCACCACCACTGCATAATCGGTCAGCTTTGAAAGCCGCAGCACGCGGGCAACCCTCCTGCAATCCGGACCATCAAGGTCCTAATTGCAGATGCGCCTTGCCCCCCTCCCTGTCAAGCGCTGGACGGGTCGCCACGCCGCGCCCATTCTGGGGCCAATCACAACCCCGAGCAGGATGATCCCATGCCCTTTTTGCGAACCGATGACGGTGTTGACTTGTTCTATGAGGAAGCCGGCAGCGGCACCCCCATGGTTTTCGTCCATGAATTCGCGGGCGATTCGCGTTCCTGGGAAATGCAGATGCGGTTTTTCTCCCGCCGCTATCGCTGCGTGGTGTTCAATGCGCGCGGCTATCCGCCTTCTGCCGTGCCCAATTCGGCGGCTTCCTACAGCCAGGACCGCGCGACTGATGACATTGCCGCCGTGATCAAGGGCCTCAATCTGGCGCCGGCCCATGTGGTCGGGCTTTCCATGGGCGCCTTTGCCACGCTGCATCTGGGGCTTCGCCATCCGCAACTGGCGCGCAGCCTGGTTGCGGCCGGCGTTGGCTACGGCGCCGCGCCCGGCAAGCGTGACCAATTCCGGGCCGAGGTGGATGCCACCGCCGCGCGCATCCGCGCGGAGGGCATGGATAAGATGGCCGATATTTATTCCCGCGGCCCGACGCGCCTGGTGTTCGAAGAAAAAGACCCGCGCGGCTTCAAGGAATTCCAGACCCAGCTTGCGGAACATTCAACCGAGGGCTCCGCACTTACCATGCAGGGTGTGCAGCGTGAACGCCCATCACTGTTCGATCTGGAAGCCGGCTTCAAGCAGATGAAGGTGCCAACGCTGGTGATCGCCGGCGATGAGGATGACCCCACGCTGGAGCCTTCCTTGTTCCTGAAGCGCAGCATCATGAGCAGCGCGCTTTTGGTCATGCCGAAATGCGGCCACACCATGAATTTGGAAGACCCGGATGCCTTCAACCGCGCTGTGCTGGATTTCGTGACGCAAGTGGATTGCGGGCGCTGGACGCAGCGGATTCCGGAAAGCCTTTCCGGCGCGATTATCGCTGCGAAAGAAAAATAGCCGCATAGCGGGGGAGGTTACTCCCCCGTTATTCTCAGGCGTCGCGGATCACTTCATAGAGCGCGACAGCTGCCGCCGCCGCCACATTCAGGCTTTCCATGGCTTCGGTGATCGGCAGGCGCACCAACTCATCACAGGTTTCGCGTTGCAGGCGTCGCAAGCCAGTATCTTCCGCGCCCAGCACCAAAGCCACGCGGCGATCACGCGGCCGCGCTTCCGCCAGGGTGCGGGAAGCATCCCCGGTCAGGCCCATCACCCAGAATCCGGATTTTTGCAGGCTGGCAATGGCACGGGACAAATTCACTTCCCGCACCACCGGCACAATATCCAAGGCGCCTGAGGCAGCGCGGGCCAGCGCACCGGTCTCGGGCGGAGCGTGGCGGTCCTGCAGCACCACACAAGCCGCGCCGAAAGCGGCGGCGGAGCGGAGAATCGCCCCAACATTGCGCGGGTCCGTCACCTGATCGAGCAGCAGCACCGGTCCATCGGAAGCAGCGATGGCATCTTCAAGCGCCACCGATTCCAAAGGCTCCACCAGCAGCGCGACGCCCTGGTGCACAGCATCTTCGGTCAGGAAGGTGCCAAAGCGCTGGCGTTCAATGCGTTCCGGCGGCAGGCGCCAGGGGCGGTTCAACGCCACGCGCAGGCTTTTCTCCGCATCTTCCGTCACCAGCAGGCGGCGGGTCTTGCGACGCGGGTTGCGGATGGCGGAAGCCACCGCGTGTTCACCGTACAGCCAAAAGGCGCCGGAACCCGCGCCAGCGCCGGGGCGCGGTGGGGCGGGGCCCTCGGCTTCCATCGGCGGAGCGCCAGCCACGCGGCGGCCACGGGGCGGTGGGGCCTCCTGCTCCTGGAAGCGGCCTGGGGCGCTGCGGTAGCCGCGCGGCGCTTCGGCCTTATCCTCAAAGCGTGGGCGGCGCGGGGGTGATTGCGGGGCGGGGCCTTGCGGGCGGGCGCGGCCAGGGGGCCGCTTCGGGGGACGTTGCATCGCCCCCATGATGCGCCGAGCGCGCCAGATTGAAAACCTTTGGCGTTTTTCCGCCCCATCCGTTGACAGGAAACCATCAATGCGGATAGTCCGCCCGCTCCCGCCAGCCCCGGTTACGGGCGAGCGGCTGTGGAGGGGTGCCCGAGTGGCTAAAGGGGACGGACTGTAAATCCGTTGGCTTGCGCCTACGTTGGTTCGAATCCAACCCCCTCCATATCAGCGCTTGTCGGCTTTGGCGTTCGTCAAGGCACGGGCAGGGGGGTTGGGAACAGCGCTTCGGCGCGGGTGTAGCTCAATGGTAGAGCCCCAGCCTTCCAAGCTGGTTGTGCGGGTTCGATTCCCGTCACCCGCTCCAGCGGGCGTGCGGGGTTGTTTCGTGAACGGTTCAATGAGGGTAGCGGGAAAAGGCCATGGCCAAAGCGAAATTTGAGCGGAACAAGCCGCACTGCAACATCGGGACGATCGGGCATGTGGACCATGGCAAGACGTCGCTGACGGCGGCGATCACCAAGGTTCTGGCGAAGGCGGGTGGGGCGACCTTCACGGCTTATGATCAGATTGACAAGGCGCCGGAAGAACGCGCGCGCGGCATCACGATTTCCACGGCGCATGTGGAATATGAAACCGCCAACCGTCACTACGCGCATGTGGATTGCCCCGGCCACGCCGACTACGTGAAGAACATGATCACGGGTGCGGCGCAGATGGATGGCGCGATCCTGGTGGTCTCCGCCGCTGACGGCCCCATGCCGCAGACGCGCGAACACATCCTGCTCGCGCGTCAGGTTGGCGTGCCGGCGTTGGTGGTGTTCCTCAACAAGGTTGATATGGCGGATCCTGATCTGCTTGAGCTTGTTGAAATGGAAGTGCGTGAGCTGCTGAGCAGCTATCAGTTCCCGGGCGATGACATCCCCATCATCCATGGTTCCGCGCTGTGTGCCCTGGAAGACCGCGATCCTGAGAAGGGTGAGCAGGCGATCCTGAAGCTGATGGAAGCGGTGGA
>CAMCEP010000364.1 GCA_945873675.1 Asaia bogorensis | reverse complement strand
ATGATGGCCGAGGGGCCTTCGGCGAAACGTCCGCCCCATTGCTGGTTCGCGCTGCTGCTGCTCATGCGAAGGGAGTGTCTTTCGTGCCTGTTTTGAACCGCCGTTCCGCGATGTTCTGCGCCCCGGCCTTACTTGGCGTGACCCTACTCGCGCCCGGTCTGTCGCGGCAAGGGTGGGCGGCAAAAGGGCTTGAGAAATTACGCGAAGCCGCGACCCCGGCGCCGGCGGCGGCGATTACCTTTACTGATGCCGATGGCAAGGAAACGGGCTTGGCGGCTTTTGCCGGGCAGGGGCTGGTGATCAATCTTTGGGCCACTTGGTGCCCTCCATGTGTCGCGGAAATGCCGGCGCTGGACCGCCTGCAAGCCATGTTGCGGGCGGAGCGTATTGCGGTGCTGGCGCTTTCTTCGGATCGCGGCGGGCGGGCGCAGGTGGAACCCTTTTATCAGCGGCTTGGCTTGAAAGAGCTCACCATTTGGCTCGACCCACGCGGTGCAGCGGCGCGGGCCTTGGGGGCAAGGGGCCTGCCGACCACGGTGATTATTGACCGGACGGGGAGGGAAGTGGCGCGGCTGGAAGGCGAAGCGGCCTGGGATGCGCCGGGATTGGTGGCGGCGGTCCGGCGGTTGGTAGGCTGACCCTTGACCGAAACGATCAGTTGGTCGGCACGCTCGGTAGCGTTGGCAGGGCCGGCGCGGCAGGGGCCGTAATGGGCGCCGGGCCATCCAGGATCGAGCGGTTCTGTTGGGAAACCCCCTTGGTCAGCAGCGCCAAGGCCAGCGCCAGCGCGAAAAACGCCGCACCCAGGATGGCGGTGGAACGCGTCAGCAAATTGGCCGTACCGCGCCCGCCCATGAAGGACCCCATGCCCTGGGAGGAGCCCACGCCAAGCCCACCGCCTTCGCTCCGCTGGAGCAGGACGACGCCGATCAGCGCTAGCGTCACAAAAAGATGCAGGACAAGCAGGACGGTAATCATGGTGGCGGGTGTTTAGCCGAGGCCGCCGCGCCCGGCTAGCCCCCGATCCACCCAATACAAACAACTGGGCGTTAGACCCTGGACCAGGGCGCTCCCCATCGCCATTGTGAAGGGTGAGAAAAGTCAGCAGAGGCTTGTCATGAATAGTATCTTCTTCGGGCGCCGCCCGCTTCTGGCCGCCAGCGCCGGGCTGGCGGCGGCGGCGGCGGCCGGGCGCGGTGCGGCGGCGCAGGGTGCGCCGATCCGCATCGGGGAGCTGAATTCCTACAGCCGCATGGCGGCCTTCTGCATCCCCTATCGCAACGCCATGCAATTGGCGGCAGAACAGATCAATGCCGCGGGCGGGGTCATGGGTGGGCGGCGGCTGGAATTCATCTTCCGCGATGATGGGTCAACACCAGGCGATGCAGTGCGCGTGGCGGAGGAATTGCTGACGCGGGAAAATGTTGCCTTCATCGCCGGCACCTTCCTTTCCAATGTTGGGCTGGCCGTTTCGGATTTCGCTAATCAGCGCAAGCGGCTGTTCTTCGCGACCGAACCGCTGAGCGATGCGCTGACCATGGCACAGGGCAATCGCTACACATGGCGGCTGCGCCCTTCCACTTACATGCAAACGCGCATGCTGGTGGAAGCTGCGCGCGGCAGGGCGCAAAAGCGCTGGGCGATTGTGGCGCCGAATTACGAATACGGCCAATCGGCGGCCGCAAATTTCAAGCGCTTGATTGGCGGCGCCATTCCGGGCGCTGAAATCATCGCCGAACAATATCCAGCCCTTGGCCGCGTGGATGCGGGTGCCACGGTGGGTGCGCTGGCGCAGGCACGGCCGGATGCGATTTTCAATGTGCTGTTTGGGCCGGACCTGACCGCCTTTGTGCGGGAAGGCAATACGCGCGGCTTATTCGAACGCCGCTTTGTGCTTTCCATGCTCACGGGCGAACCAGAATACATGATCCCACTTGGTGATGAATCGCCGGAAGGTTGGGTGGTGACGGGCTATCCTTGGGAACAGGTGGAAGGGGCGGCGCATCGCGCTTTTGTTGAAGCTTATCGCGCGCGCTTCAATGACACGCCACGCAAGGGCAGTCTGCTTGGTTATGTGACGGTCCAGGTGCTGGCCAATATGCTGAACCGCGCCAATAGCCTTGATAATGAAGCGCTGGTGGATGCGTTGCGCGATCTCAGTACCGATACGCTGGTGGGCAATGTGACCATGCGCGGCATTGATCAGCAGGGCAGCATGGGCACCTGGGTGGGAGAAACCACACAGCGCAATGGCCAAGGCACCATGCGCAATGCGCGTTATGCCGATGGCGCCGATTACATGTTCCCGGAAGAAGAAGTGCGGGCCGCGCGCCGGGCTTGAGCGTGGAATTCAGCTTTCTGCTGGTCCAGTGCCTGTCGGGCCTGGCCAGCGCATCTTCGCTTTTCATCATTGCCTCGGGCCTTACGCTCGTGTTCGGCGTGACGCGGATTGTGAATTTCGCGCATGGGTCGTTCTACATGCTCGGCGCCTATATGGCGGTGACGATCGTGCCCTGGCTATTGCAGGTTGAAAGATCGCCGACGCTGTTCTTTGCCGGCGTGCTGATTTCTGCCTGCGTAGTTGGCGTGCTTGGCGTGGCGATGGAAATCCTGCTGCTGCGGCGCATCTATAAGGTGCCGGAGCTGTTTCAATTGCTGGCGACTTTCGGCGTGGTGCTGATGGTGCAGGATGCGGTGCTGTATCTCTGGGGGCCGCTGGATATCCCTGGGCCTCGCGCGCCGGGGCTGCGCCATGGCGTGATGATCTTGGATCAACGCTTTCCGGCTTATGAGCTTTTCCTGATTGCGGCCGGGCCGGTGGTGCTGGGGCTGCTTTGGCTGCTGATGAAGAAGACGCGCTTTGGCATTTTGCTGCGCGCCGCAACACGAGACCGCGACATGGTGGGCGCGCTTGGTGTAAATCAGGCTTTGCTGTTTACCGGCACGCTGTTCCTGGGCGCCTTTCTGGCGGGGCTTGGCGGCGCCTTACAAATACCGAGGGTGTCGGCCTCCGCGCAGATGGATCTTTCGATCATTACTGAGGCCTTTGTGGTGACGGTGATTGGCGGGATGGGCTCCATCGGCGGTGCTTTTCTTGCCGCGCTGCTGATTGGGCAATTGCAGGCTTTCGGCGTGCTGATCTTCCCGAAAATCACGCTGGTACTGGTGTTCCTGCTGATGGCGCTGGTGCTGGTGGTGAAGCCCTGGGGATTGTTGGGCCGGCCGGAAAGTGCGGCCGGTCATAGCGCTTTGCCTGAAGG
>CAMCEP010000363.1 GCA_945873675.1 Asaia bogorensis | reverse complement strand
GCTGATGGCGAAGCTAATGCTCGTGATGGGTGTGGCGCCCATTATAGCGCCCATCATCGGCGGCGCTTTGCTCGGCGTGATTGGCTGGCGCGGGATATTTCTGTGTCTTGCGGCTTACGGCGTGATTTTGCTGTTGGTGATTGCGCTTTTTCTGCCGGAAACCCTGCCACCCGAACGCCGCCGACGCGATGGCTTGCGCCAGGTGCTTGGCGTTTGGCGGCGCTTGCTCGGCGATGGTTACTTTATGGGCCACGCGCTGGCGGGTGGCCTCGTGATCGGGGGAATGTTCGCCTATATCGCTGGGTCGCCCTTTGTCTTCATGGAATTGCACGGCGTGCGGGCCGAGGATTACGGCTTCTATTTCGGCGCCAATGCCATTGGCATCATGCTGGCGGGGCAAATCACCGCGCGTTTGGTGGATCGCGTGCCGCCGGCGCGGATGCTGACCGCGGCGCTGACCATCAGCGCTGTGTCGGGGCTCGCGCTGCTTGCTGTCACCATGACGGGGTTTGGAGGCTTTGCCGCGATCGTCGCCACACTTTTCGTTTATGTTTCCATGATCGGCGCAGTGATGCCACTCACCGCCGCGCGCGCGATGGCGCCGCATGGTGCGATTGCGGGCAATGCTTCGGCGCTCATGGGCACGCTGCAATTCGGCGCTGGTGCGCTGGCCGGCGTGGCGCTGGGCGCGCTGCAAAATGACACGGCGTTGCCCATGGCGCTGGTGGTGGCGTTTTGCGGTGTGGGTGGTTGGGTGGTGCGGCGCTTATTGGTCAAATAAGCACCGTCCTCACGTCATTTTCTTCCCCAGCGTCCAGCCACCATCCACGGTCAGCACCGCGCCCGTGGTGAAGGAGCTTTCCTCGCTCGCCAGAAACATCATGGCATTGGCGACTTCCTGGGTTTCGCCCGACCGCCCCATGGCGTGGAGTTCCTGAATTTTCCGCGCGACATCCGCATCCTGGAAATAGCGTTCCGTCATCGGCGTGCGGATCACGCCAGGTGCCACCGCATTCACGCGAATGCCGCGCGGCGCCAATTCCATCGCCAGCGCCTTGGTCAGCCCCACCACCGCATGCTTGGATGTTACGTAAGCCACCCGTTCCGGTGTTGCGACCAAACCCAGCGTGGAGGCGATATTCACAATCCGCCCAGGCTTGCCGAGTGCAATCAGCCGCCGCGCGAATGCCTGTGAAGGCAGGAAGCTGCCGGTCACATTGATGCTCATCGTGCGTTGCCAATCCTCGAATGAAAGATCGAGCAGCGGGCTGATTTCACGCACACCGGCGCAATTCGCGAGCACATCCAACCGGCCGAGCACCGCTTCAGCGCCCGCGATGAAATCGCGCACCGCATCGGGCTTCACCACATCCAAAACAAAGGCATGGGCTTCACCATCGCGCTTGCGGATATCGGCCGCCGTGGCTTCCACCGCGGCCTTATCAATATCGGCAATCGCCAACCGTGCCCCTTCCGCCGCAAAGGCCAGCGCCAATTGCCGGCCAATGCCGCTGGCGGCACCTGTGATCAATACGCCTTGATCCTGGAACCTCATTTGCATTCTCCCCAAATGTTATGCCGCGATCAGATCAGCGGCTTTTTCGGCAATCATATTGGTGGCGGCATAGGTATTGCCGGAAACCATGGTGGGCATGCAGGAAGCATCCGCCACGCGGAGCCCCTCAATCCCGATCACCTTCATGGAAGCAGGGTCCACCACCGCCATGGGATCAATCCCCATTTTGCAGGACCCAATCGGGTGATAGGTGGTGGAACCCGTGGCGCGTGCATGGGCCATCCATTCATCATCGGTCTGCACGGCGGGGCCTGGGAAATTTTCCGCAATCACGTAATCGGCCAGCGGGCGGGTTTGCAGCAGCTTGCGCATGTATTTCATCGCCGCCAGCAGTGCATCGCGGTCCATCTGATCTTGCAGATAATTTGGTTGGATTTCCGGCTTGGCGCGCGGGTCCGCCGAAAGCGCCTTTAGCCAGCCCTTGCTTTCGGGGCGGAGTTGCGAACAGCCAAGCGTCATGCCCGCCTGGGTATCCAATTCCGTCACGCCATAACGCCCGGTCGGATAGCTGGCGGGGGCGAAGTAAAGCTGCATATCGGGCGTGGCCAAACCCTCACGCGTTTTGAAGTAACCGCCGGCATGGCTTGGGCTTGCTGTCAGTAGGCCCTTGCGCGTGAAGGCATAGCGCAGCACTTCCATCGCCAAACGCACACCACGGGATCGTTCATTGAGCGAACCCGCCCCCTTCACCAAGGCGGAAACCCGGGTGGCGTAATGGTCGCGCAGATTCTTGCCCACACCTGGCAGCGCATGAACAACATCAACGCCAATGCCAGAAAGCCATTCCGGATCGCCAATACCGGAGATTTGCAGCAGTTGCGGCGTATTGATCGAACCACCGGAAAGGATCACATCGCGCCGCGCGCGAATGGTGATGGGCGCGCCGCCTTCCTGCATGTAGCGAATGCCAACCGCGCGCTTGCCTTCAAAGACAATCGCTTCCGCCAAGGCGCGCTGGATCAGCTTCAGATTGGGCCGCGACAGGGCAGGGCGGAGGTAAGCATCCGCCGGGCTCCAGCGCCGACCACCGCGCATCATTTGCTGATACAGGAAGGTGCCTTCCTGATTGCCGGAATTGTAATCCGGCGTGCGCTTCAGCCCCAGCGCCTCATTCGCTGCCATATAGGCGGCTGAAAGCTCATGCGGGTCGCGCTGATCTTCGATGGAAAGCGGCCCGTTATTGCCGCGCACGGACGGATCGCCGCCGCCATTGCCGCGGGTTTCCGCGCGCTTGAAATAGGGGAGCACATCATCCCAGGACCAGCCGCGGCAGCCAAGCTGCGCCCACATGTCGTAATCGGCGGATTGGCCGCGCACATAAAGATGGCCATTGATGGAACCGGAACCACCCAAAACCTTGCCGCGCGGGAAAGGGATCTTGCGATTGTCAATGTAGGGGCCGGGCGCGGTTTCATAACCCCAATTCAGCTTCGGATTATAGACGGTTTTGTTGAAGCCGGCTGGGATTTTGATGAAGATGTTATTGTCCTTGCCGCCCGCTTCCAGAATGGCAACGCTATTCTTGCCCGAAGCGCTTAGCCGATTGGCAAGCACGCAACCTGCGGCGCCGGCACCCACAATCACATAGTCGAATTCTTCCATGGCGATTTCCCCTCAACCTTTGAGAGAAGGCTAGGCCGAGCCTCGCCAAGGGGGAAGGGCTAATCCTCTTCCTCTTCCGGCGTGACAGCGGCTGGAATCG
>CAMCEP010000362.1 GCA_945873675.1 Asaia bogorensis | reverse complement strand
GATGACTTCATGCGGGTGTTTCGCGACGTGCATGCCCTTATTCATGATGAGATTCACGGTGCGCACTGATCGTTGGGCCACAATTGGCGGCTATATCACGGGCTTCGCCCTGCTGTTTCTGGTCTGGCACCTGGCGGCCACCTATTTGGTGAAATCCACCCTGTTTCCGCCACCGGGGCCGGTACTGGCACGTGGCTGGATGCTGATTGAAGATGGCATTCTGCAAGAACAGATCGTCGCATCTCTGAAGCGCATCGCGCAGGGCTTTTTGCTGGGATCGGCCATTGGCATCCCGATTGGGCTGGCGATTGGGTCCTTCAAGCCGGTGCGCTGGTTACTGGAACCTTGGACCGAATTTTTCCGCTTCATCCCGGCCGTTGCCATGATCACGGTTTCGGTGATCTGGTTTGGCATCGGCGAAGAAAGCAAGGTCTTTCTTATTGCCTATACCACCATCTTCGTCGTGATCATTTCAACCGCTGCCGGCGTGGGTGCAGTGGGGCGGGATAAGATCAGGGCCGCGCAATGCCTGGGCGCCAATCGCTGGCAGGTGTTTGGCCTGGTCGCACTGCCGGCAACCGTGCCCTATATCCTGACCGGGATGCGGCTTGCGATGTCCAACGCCTTTGTCACCATTGTGGCGGCGGAGCTGATCGCTTCCAATGATGGGCTGGGCAAGATGCTTTGGGATGCCCGTCTTTTCATGCAGATCGAGGATATTTTTGTGGCCCTGGTCGCCCTTGGGATGCTTGGGTTCGCGACCGATCGCAGTTTTCGCTTTCTGATCCGCGCCTTTGCGGGGCGCTTCAACGCAACCGTCTGAAACAAGGGAGATTTCACCATGCTTCGTCGTTCAATTCTGGCACTGCCGGCTGCCGCTGCCGGCGCCTATATCCTGCCGGCTTCCGCGCAAGCCCCCACCAAGATCACCATTGCCACCGGCGTTGATCCTTCCTTTGCGCAATTCTATATCGCGAAGGAAGGCGGTTTTTTTGAACGCAATGGGCTGGATGTCACGGTGAATACCGGGCCATCGGGCAGCGCCATGATTGCGTTTTTGATCGGAAATCAAATCAATTCCGCCTATGGCGCCGAACAGGCCGGCGTTTCCGCCCATGTTCGTGATCCCAATGTGGTGGCGGTTGCTGAAGGTGTGGCGCTGATGCGCTGGCTTTCCGTGGTGGGCCGCGGTGTCGAGAATATGGCAGCGCTGAAGGGCAAGCGCGTAGGTGTTGCGCGCGGCACCGGCAGCGAAACCTTCTGGCTTTCCGTGGTGGCGAAGCTTGGCCTGAACCAAGCCGACTACACCATTGTGAATGTGGAGGCGCCTGAGATGGTCGCCGCCATGGAACGCGGCAATATTGACGCTTTTGTGGTGTGGGAACCCTGGCCGACCCGCGGCACACGCGCCATTCCGGGCAGCAAGATTCTGCTCAGCAATGATGAGATCGCGATTCAGAGCAACTACGTCTACATGAACAAGGCTTGGGCGGAAGCCAATCGCGCCACCACGGAACGCTTGATGCGGTCCCTGGTGCAGGCAACCGAATTCGCCGCCAGCAATCGCGAACAGGCTGTGCAGCAGGTGGCGCGTTTCCTGCGGCAGGACCGCGCCTTCATCGCTGAACTCATGGGCAAGGTGGAATATCGCATGAACCTGACCAATGACAGCGTGGCCTTTGTGCAGCGTGCCATTGATCAGCTGCGCAGCATGAACCGGCTGGATCGGCCCGTCACCACGGATCAAGTAATCTGGAAGGCACCGCTGAGCTGGGTGGCACCAGATCGGGTGAAGATCTAAGGCCTGACCGCGTGGCGCTGCTTTTTCGCCGCGCCACGCCGGCGGATTTGCCCGCCATCATCGCGCTTTTGGTTGATGACATGCTGGGTCAGGGGCGCGAAGACGCCGCTGACCCACCGAACCCTGCCTATATTGCCGCCTTCGCCGCCATTGACGCCGACGCCAATCAATTCCTGGCAGTGGTGGAAGAAGCCGGGCGCGTCATTGGCTGCCTGCAACTCAGCTTCATTCCAGGGCTTTCAAGGCTTGGGATGCGGCGCGGGCAAATTGAAGGTGTGCGCATCGCGGCTGATCGGCGTGGCGATGGGCTGGGCCGGCAGATGTTTGAATGGGCCATTGCCGAATGTCGTGCGCGGGGTTGCGGTTTGGTGCAACTTACCACCGACAAGCAAAGGCCAGAGGCGCGGCGCTTTTACGAAAGCCTGGGTTTTGTCGCGAGCCATGAGGGGATGAAGCTGGCGCTTTAGAGGCTGATCAAGCGGCGCGGAGATGCCCTGGGTTGAACAGGCCGATGGGGTCCAAAGCTTCCTTAACACGCGCGCTGATCTTGGCCAGCGGCGCGGCTTCCTCGGGCAGCACTGGCACAGCAAGGCGTAGGGATTCCGGCGCGCGGAAAAGCATCGCCGCCCCGGCTTCTGCTTCTGCCGCTGCGCTGATCGCGGCGTGATTGGCAGTGCTGGGTTCTGCGGCAACCCAAACCAGGCCGCCGCCCCAATCCAACATGGCGCGCCCACCGATTGCATCCGCTGCGGCGGAGATGCGCGCCCCGGCTGAGGGGCGCACCGAAACCCGCCAAATAGCCTCATCCGGCATGACCTGAAGCGGTTCCACTTCCCGCACCCCACGCCAGAAAGTGCGGCTTTCGCCATCTTCCATCACGCGCTGCGTGCCGAATCCGCTGAGTAAGCCACGAAGCTTTTCCATGCGATAAGTGACCGAGGCGGCGAAATCCTCAAGCCGTAGCGCAGCAACCGCATGGTCCTTGGCGGGCAGGGCCGCGGCGCCGGAAATGCCGAAAGGGCTGCCAAGCCCGGCCGAGAGCGCCCCGACCGCGCCCGCGAGATCCGCCGTTTCAATCAGCAGCGTCGCGCTGGTCTCCGGCGCAGGCAGCACCTTCAGCGTCACTTCTGTGATGATCCCAAGCGTGCCGTAGGACCCCGACAGCAGCTTGCACAGATCAAGCCCCGTCACGTTCTTCAGCACACGCCCGCCGGAACGGATTGCCTCACCAGCGCCATTGATGAAGCGCAGCCCCATCACGTGATCGCGTGTCGCCCCCCAAGTGATACGGCGAGGACCGGACAGATTGGCCGCCACCACACCGCCAATGCTGGGCGGCGCTGTGGTGCAAAAAACACCGTTCAAATAGGGCGATTCAGCAATCAAATGCTGGCCCTTTTCTGCCAAGGTGGCTTCAATTTCGGCGAGCGGCGTGCCGGCGCGCGCGCTGATGATCAACTCTGCCGGGCGATAGAGCGTCAC
>CAMCEP010000361.1 GCA_945873675.1 Asaia bogorensis | reverse complement strand
AGGCGGCCGCCATTACCCGAAATGCAGCGCCGTCACCTTATCCTGCGGCCTCACGAAATAAACATAGCGATAGGCTTCCCGCATGCCGAGGCTTTGCTGCGCCGTGCAGGATGCCTGATTGGCAGAGGCCACTTGCGCCCATAGCCATTGCGCCCCTTGTTCTGCCGCCCATTGGGCCGCAGCACGTGTGATGCGTGACCCAAGGCCCTGGCGCCGCGCTTCAGGCACTACAGCCAAATCGAAAAACCCGGCCAATGGCCCATCAGCAATCACAGAAATGCAGGCCACTGGCTTGCCGCCTTCATACAAAACAAGCCAGGCCGCCGGCACCATCATCATACTGACTGCGCGTTCCTTCTCAGCGCGCCGCGCAGGCACCTGATGCTCTGCAGTGGCGGTCACTGCCATCCAATCCTCATCTGGGGCACCCATGACACGCGTAGCATCATCAGTGCGCGCAATACCCTGAATGGGTGCCAGAAAAATGATTGTCTCATCCTGCGTCACATAGCCACGCGCTATGAGCAACTCAGCTAAGCCCGGCGGATCAAGGGGGGTGGAGCGAAACCGCACCGGTAACTTTAGCGCCTCATAGCGGCTCTCAATCCGTGCGATGCGGGCCGGTAATTCCGCGTCAGCCTCTGGGCTCACACTGCTGGCGGCATTGGCGCGGCCCGTGCCGCCCAAAAAGGCGCGCACAATAAACCCGCCATCAAAGGAAACGCGCTGCGCCGGGACCGCTGTTAGGCAAGCATGCTCAAGCGCGGTGATATCCGGTTGGTCAGCGCTCAGCATCATATCTTCTTCCCGATTACCCCAGCCGCTGGATCCTCAGGCGCCGCAGCCGCTTTAGTCTCCCGCCGACGCGCATGCCAAGCTTCCATCAATTGCAGGATGGTCGCGGCGGTCTCCTCAATGCTGCGCCGTGTGACATCAATCACCGGCCAACCTTGGGTGGTACATAGCCGGCGCGCCGCAACGATCTCGGCCTTCACTGACTCAGGGTCAATGTAGTCCGTGGTATCTTGCCGCACCCCTTGGCCGCCAATGATCTTCAGACGATGGCGGCGAATATCAATGAGCGCATTCGCTTCAATATAAAGCCCAACTACAGGGCAAGGTGGGTCGTTCAAAATCTCTGGCAGGGCAGCGCCTGGCACAATCGGTACATTAGCGGCCTTGATGCCGCGATTGGCCAAATAGAAGCAAGTAGGCGTCTTGCTGCTGCGCGAAACACCCACCAGCACTACATCCGCATTGCGAATACCAACTGTGCCCTGGCCGTCATCATGCGATAGCACGTAATGCATGGCATCAATACGCCGGAAATAATCCGCATCCATGACATGCTGTGCCGCGCGTTTTTCCCGCGCCCGCACGCCTGTTGCCTCCTGCAATAGCTCCATCACCGGATCAAGCGGTGAAAGGCACGTCACGCCCATACGCTGACATGCTTCTTCCAAAATATGCCGCAGGCTTGAATCTACCAACGTGTAGAGCACCGGTCCCGGTTCATGCTGAATGCCTTCAAGCACACGGTCCAATTGTAGACGGGAACGGATCAGGCTCCAGCGATGATCCACCACGTGGTGGTCATCGAACCGCGCAAGGGTAGCTCTAGCAATGGACTGCAGCGTCTCGCCCGTCGAATCAGATACCAGATGCAAATCAATGTGCCTGTTGGCCATGGCGGGAGAATTCCGTGAATCAATGTGGATAACGGGGGTGGATTCCAGCACAGATCCCGCCCGGACCCATAATGGGGATGAAACCCCTCCATCGCGCAAGCCTGTATGATTTTTCGGTGGGCTATCTGCAAACACGGAAAAGTGACAACTCTCTTGAAGGCGAAAGCGTTACCTGTGATCACATTCGTGGGAGAAGCCTGTGGACAATTCTCGCCTTCGCTGCCTCCCCATGATCCACAGGCCCTACAAGCTACCTCATCTTTCAGAATCTTAGATTCAATGCTTAGGTTTGGCTCATGGAAACGGAAAACGAGCCCAGCCGGGTGAAACCCTTTTTGCGCGTCTTAGCCGGAGAGGCTGTCTGGCCACCCCCCGTATGGCTGATGCGCCAGGCCGGGCGGTATTTGCCCGAATATCGCGCGACACGCGCCCAAGCGGGGGATTTCATCTCCCTCTGCACCACGCCTGATCTGGCAGCTGAGGTCACCCTTCAGCCCATTCGCCGGTATGGCATGGATGCAGCTATTCTGTTTTCCGATATTCTCATGGTGCCTTGGGCGCTTGGCCAAGGGCTACGCTTTGCCGAAGGTGAAGGCCCGCTTCTTGACCCGATACGCTCGGCCGAGGGCATCGCCGCACTCAATCTGGATGGCTTGCTTGCGAAAGCCGCGCCGATTTTCGAAACCGTCCGTCTAACCCGCGCTGGGCTTAATCAGGATCACCCGAAAACCGCGCTGATCGGCTTTGCCGGTTCGCCCTTCACCGTAGCCTGTTACATGGTCGAAGGTCGCGGCAGTAAGGATTTTGCCGCCACACGTGGCATGGCCTTCAGTGACCCTGCCAGTTTTGGCCGCCTGATTCGCATTCTGCAGGATGCCACCGTCGAATATTTGGTGGCACAGGTGGAAGCAGGCGCAGAGGCACTTATGCTGTTCGATACCTGGGCTGGCTTATTACCCCCCAGCCAATTCCGACGCTGGGTCATCGAACCTTCTGCCGCCATTGCCCGCGCGGTGCGCAAGCGTTGCCCCAATACACCCATCATCGGCTTCCCCCGACTGGCTGGGCCAATGATTACGGATTACGCCGCCCGCGCTGCAGTGGATGGGGTAGCCATGGATACCAGCATGGACCCGCGCTGGGCAGCACAGGCGCTGCCCGACACCATGCCGCTGCAGGGTAATCTCGACCCGCTCGCCCTTGTTGCTGGTGGCGCAGCGCTAGAAGCCGAGGCGCGCAGCATTCTGGCAGCCATGCGCGGCCGGCCATTCATCTTCAATCTGGGCCATGGCATCATCCCGCCCACACCGCCTGAGCATGTCGCGCAGCTCATGCGCATCATCCGAGGTGGCTGAGAGTTCTTAAGAACTACCTTCAGATGTGAAGGGGGGCTTCAACCAAAGCGCCCCCTTCACCTTGGCGGAGACAAAGGCCTCATGCGCGGAAACTAGTTCCGCGGATGGGGTAATACGCAACGCCTCGCGCTCCACCACTTCGACATCAAGGGCGACCAGGCGCGGCGCGGCCTTGGCGGCCAATTCCAGTCCCGGTTGCTTACCGCCCATCATTTCCAGATAGACCTGCGCCAAAAGCTGGCAATCG
>CAMCEP010000360.1 GCA_945873675.1 Asaia bogorensis | reverse complement strand
AGGCGGCCGCCATTACCCGAAATGCAGCGCCGTCACCTTATCCTGCGGCCTCACGAAATAAACATAGCGATAGGCTTCCCGCATGCCGAGGCTTTGCTGCGCCGTGCAGGATGCCTGATTGGCAGAGGCCACTTGCGCCCATAGCCATTCCGCGCCCTGCGCCGCAGCCCATTGCGCTGCCGCGCGGGTAATGCGGGACCCGAGGCCCTGGCGCCGCGCTTCAGGCACCACAGCCAGATCGAAAAACCCGGCCAGCGGCCCATCGGCCACCACTGAAATACAGGCCACTGGCTTAGCCTTCTCGTACAGCACCAGCCAGGCCGCCGGTACCATCATCATGCTGACAGCGCGTTCCTTCTCCGCGCGCCGCGCTGGCACTTGATGCTCGGCTGTGGCGGTAACCGCCATCCAATCCCCATCGGGGGCGCCTAGCACCTGCGCTGCATGGTCAGAACGAGCGACACTCTGAACCTTTGCCAGGAAAATGATCGTCTCATCCTTCATCACATACCCACGTGATGTGAGCAGCTCTGCCATGCCAGGCGGATCGAGCGGCGTGGAGCGAAACCGTACCGGTAGCCTGAGCGCCTCATAGCGGCTCTCGATACGCGCGATACGAGCCGCTAATTCGGGGTCAGCGTCAGCGCTCAAACTGCTCGCTGCGTTGGCGCGGCCTGTACCTCCTAAAAATGCGCGCAGAACAAAACTGCCATCAAAAGCGACTCGCTGGGCTGGTACCGCCGTCAGGCAAGCCCGCTCCAGCGCCGCGATACTCGGTTGGTCGTCTGTCACCAATGTTAGACTTTCCCGATCACACCCGCAGCAGGATCCTCAGGCGGTGCGGCTGCCTTGGTCTCCCGCCGCTGTGCATGCCAAGCATCCATCAATTGCAGGATAGTGGCCGCGGTTTCCTCAATGCTACGCCGCGTCACATCAATCACAGGCCAGCCTTGCCTGGTGCAAAGCCGGCGCGCGGCGACGATCTCCGCCTTCACCGCTTCAGGATCAATATAATCTGTCGTGTCTTGCCGCACACCTTGACCGCCAATGATCTTCAAGCGGTGCCGGCGAATATCAATCAGCGCATTCGCCTCAATATAAAGCCCGACCACAGGGCAGGGCGGATCATTCAAAATCTCGGGCAGTGTGGCGCCTGGCACAATCGGCACATTGGCAGCCTTGATCCCGCGATTGGCCAGATAAAAGCATGTGGGCGTTTTACTGCTCCGCGATACCCCAACCAGCACCACATCAGCGTTACGAATGCCGACAGTGCCTTGCCCATCATCATGGGACAACACGTAATGCATCGCATCAATACGCCGGAAGTAATCCGCATCCATCACATGCTGCGCAGCGCGCTTTTCACGGGCCTGTACACCGGTTGCTTCCTGCAACAGCCCCATGACAGGGTCGAGCGGCGATAGACAGGTCACCCCCATACGCTGGCAGGCTTCTTCCAAGACATGCCGCAGGCTTGAATCAACCAGGGTGTACAACACTGGCCCTGGTTCATGCTGAATACCCTCCAACACGCGATCCAATTGCAGGCGAGATCGGATCAGGCTCCAGCGATGATCCACCACATGGTGATCATCAAACCGCGCTAGCGTCGCGCGCGCGATGGATTGCAGCGTCTCTCCGGTTGAATCGGATACCAGATGCAAATCAATGTGCCTGTTGACCATGCCGGTAGAATTCCGTGAATCAATGTGGATAACGGGGGTGGATTCCAATATGGATGCCGCCCGGTCTCATAATGGGGATGAAACCCCCTCATCGCGCAAGCCTGAATAGTTTTACCGAGCTGTGTCCGACTACAAGCGCAACCCCTATCACCCCCGACAGAATCACCAAGACCCTTGGATTAGGTATCGGGAGAACTCTGTGGATGGAACGCGCGTCACTTGCCTCCCCATGATTCACAGGCCCTACAAGCTACCTCATCTTTCAGAATCTTAGATTCAATGCTTAGGTGAGGGTCATGGAAATGGAAAACGAGCCCAGCAGGGCAAAACCCTTTTTGCGCGTCTTGGCCGGAGAACCCGTCTGGCCACCTCCAGTATGGCTGATGCGCCAGGCCGGCCGGTATCTTCCCGAATATCGCGCTACCCGCGCCATCGCAGGAGATTTCATCTCCCTCTGCACCACGCCAGATCTGGCGGCGGAGGTCACGCTGCAACCCATCCGCCGCTATGGCATGGATGCCGCCATTCTGTTTTCCGATATTCTGATCGTGCCCTGGGCACTCGGCCAAGGGCTACGCTTTGCCGAAGGTGAAGGCCCACTCCTTGACCCGATCCGTACGGCTGAAGGCATCGCCGCCCTCAATCTGGATGGCTTGCTTGCGAAAGCCGCGCCGATTTTCGAAACAGTGCGCCTTACCCGGGCCGCGCTCAATCAGGATCACCCGAAAACCGCGCTGATCGGCTTTGCCGGTTCACCCTTCACCGTCGCCTGCTACATGGTGGAAGGCCGCGGCAGCAAGGATTTCGCTGCCACCCGCGGCATGGCCTACAGTGACCCGGCCAGCTTTGGCCGCCTGACCCGCATTTTGCAGGATGCCACAGTAGAATATCTGGTCGCTCAGGTTGAAGCAGGTGCCGAGGCGCTGATGCTGTTCGACACCTGGGCTGGCCTGCTTCCACCCAGCCAATTCCGCCGCTGGGTGATTGAACCCTCAGCCGCCATCGCCCGGGCGGTGCGTAAGCGCTGCCCGACCACCCCCATTATCGGCTTTCCGCGCCTGGCTGGGCCTATGCTGCCCGATTACGCCAGCCGGGCGGCAGTGGATGGAGTTGCCATGGATACCAGCATGGACCCGCGCTGGGCCGCCCAGGCGGTGCCCGCAACCATGCCGCTGCAAGGCAATCTGGACCCCCTGGCGCTGGTGGCCGGTGGCGCGGCACTGGAAGCCGAGGCGCGCAGCATTCTGGCTGCCATGCGCGGCAGGCCTTTTATCTTTAATCTTGGCCACGGCATCATCCCACCCACACCGCCTGAAAATGTTGCGCAGCTCATGCGCATCATCCGCAGTAGCTAACGTGACCTAGGGATTACCGTCCTGCGAAAAGGGGGGCTTCAACCAGAGCGCTTCCTTAACCTTGCTTGAGACAAACACCTCATGCGTGTCTAGTGCTGCCGCGGATGGGGTAATACGCAACGCCTCGCGCTCCACCACTTCGACATCAAGGGCGACCAGGCGCGGCGCGGCCTTGGCGGCCAATTCCAGTCCCGGTTGCTTACCGCCCATCATTTCCAGATAGACCTGCGCCAAAAGCTGGCAATCG
>CAMCEP010000359.1 GCA_945873675.1 Asaia bogorensis | reverse complement strand
CCTTTGTTGGCGGAGGCGCCGCTTTTCGCCACCCTTCCTATCCACGCCGACCAGCGTAAAGGCGAAGGCCCTTCCATCCGCGGTGCCTTGCGCTTTCACATGGTTTCCACCCAACAGGAAATGGAGCGTGGCTTCGATCCGGCCGGGCTAAGTTTGCGTTGGCGCAACGAGGCGGCGAAGCTTTTCCGGCATGCGTAAATTGAACCGGTAAGATTGAAAGGTCTTGGGGCTTGGTCATGAAGGCACTGCCCTCCACCATCCCAACAGGCAACTCCCCCATCGCCGCGCTGACTGGCCCGACGAGCGCTGCCATGGGTGCGGCACCGCCCGCGCTGCCCGCAGAAACGCCCTTGGGCCAAACCATCGCCGCCATGGCAGCAGCGCGGGCTTCGGCCGTTTTGGCGCTGGATGGCGCAGGCCGCGCCATCGGCATTCTGACCGAACAGGATATCGCGCGCCGCGTCGCATTTCAGCTTGGGCCAGATGCGCCGCTGGCCGGCGCCATGACCGCACCGCTGATAGCCTGCGCCCCAGATGAGGGGCTGTGGCGCGCCATTGCCTTGCTCCGCCAGCATGGGCTCAGGCATTTGCCCGTGATCGGCCCCGATGGGCGCTGCCTTGGCATGCTGCATCGCGCAGAGGCTTTGGCGGCGGTTTCCGGCGGATTGCTGACGCATCTTGAAGCGCTATCCGGCGGTGTCGCCGCCATCAAAGCCGCCCAGGCCGGCATTGCCCGCGCCTTGCTGGCGGAGGGGCTGAGTGCCGAAGCCGTTGCGCGGTTGGTCAATGGCATCAATCTGGATTTGCATCGGCGGATTCTGGCGGAAACGCTGGCCGATCACGGCCCCGCGCCGGTGCCCTTCACCCTGCTGGTGATGGGCAGCCTCGGGCGGGGCGAAAGCCTGCTGACGCCTGATCAGGATAATGGGCTGATGCTGCAGGATTACCCGGATCAGGATCACGCAACGGTGGATGCCTGGTTCCGCCCCTTCACGGAGGATTTCAACCAGCGCCTGGATCGGGCGGGCTTTCCGCTGTGTCCCGGTGGGATCATGGCGCGCAATCCGCTGTGGCGGAAAACAGCGCGGCAATGGCGAGATCAGATGGGCATCTGGTCCAATCGCCGGGCGGGTGCGGCGCTGCTGTTTGGCGATATCGTGTTCGATTTCCGGCCGGTGCAGGGGGGCGAGGCGGAGGCCGCCTCGCTCCGCCAACATCTGGCCGGGCTGTTGGCGGCACGCCCGGCCTGGCTGGCTGCCATGGCGGCACAAAACAGCAGCTTGCAGGTGGGGCTCACGCTATTTGGTGGCTTTGCCGATGATGAGCCCGGCCCCGGCCGCCGGACAGATTTAAAGCTGCATGGGCTGATGCCCTTGGTGGCAGCCACCCGGCTTTTGGCGCTGCGCGATGGTGTTACGGAAACGGGGACGTCTCAGCGCATCGCGGCCTTGGCGGCGCGTGGCAGCATCGCGGCGCGGGAAGCGAGCGACCTGCAAACCGCCTTTGCACTCCTGCTGGATGTCGTGTTGCGCCAGCAATTGGCCGATCACGCCGCCGGGCGCCGCCCCGGCAATCTGGTGGATACGGCGGCCATGCCCAAAGACGCCCGGCAGGAATTGCGGGAGGCGTTGAAGGCGGTGCGGAGCTTTTCCCGCAGCAGCTTCGCGGGCTTTACTGGCGAGATTTGGTAGTAGGCGCCTTCAGAAATGCTCCGCCTCGGCGGCCATGGCGGCGGTCATCCGGCTGCGCCGCGCCAATTCCGCCAGATCATCCACGCCGCGCGCCGCGGCACGCGCGATCAGGCTGACCCATAGGGCTGCTGTCGCTTCCGCATCGCCAAGCGCCTGATGCCGGCCGGTGATCACAATGCCTGCCCGGCCACAAAGCCCATCCAGCGAATGATCCGCTTTTTCAGGATCCAGCCAGCGAGAGGTCGAGACACTGCACAAGAATCGATTACCGATGGCAGGTGCGCCGCGAAATTCCTCAGCAAAAACAAGGGCGCGGTCGAAGGCAGCGTTATGCGCAACCAGCACATCATCGGCGATGAAATCCTGAAAGCGCGCCAGCGCCTCGGCAGCGGGCGGTGCATCGGCCACCATGGCATCGGTAATGCCGTGATAGCGGATGGAAGCGGGCGGGATGGTACGACCAGGATTGACCAGGGTGGTGAAACGCGCGCGCGCTTCGCCATCGCGCAGCCGAACCGCGCCGATGGAAATCACGCAATCGCCGCCGCTGACATCAAGCCCGGTCGATTCCAAGTCAAACACCACATAGTTTTGCGCGATCAGCGGGCCGGCGGGCAGTGCAGCGTGGAAATGCGCCCTGGCGCGGAGGAATTCGCGCAAGGATGGTTTCAGCCCATTGCCGAGTGCGCCCAGGGCACGGCGGAGAAAGCCGCTCATGGACGGGCGTGCTGGCTTAGGGTGGGGCGTGGCAGGGCCATGGCGACAATCTCGCATGGTTTGACGGCTGCTTTCCACACCTTGCGGCGGGTAGCTTGCACCAGGGCTTGCGCTGTGCCCTGCCAAGGCGGCACCCTCGCCGTAAGGCCCAAGCCGCGCCGTTGCTGAAATAGGGGGAAACCATGTCCGAGGCTTCGCAATATGACGCGACCCATGCGCGCTGGAAGCGCGATCCGGAAGCCTATTGGGCGGAAGCCGCGCGGGGCATTGATTGGGACCGCGCGCCGCAGCGCATCTTTGATGCCTCGATGGGTGTTTATGGCCGCTGGTTTCCAGATGCGGCTTTGAATACCTGCCACAATGCGGTGGACCGCCATGTCGCCGCCGGGCGTGGGCAGCAGATAGCGATCATCTATGACAGCCCAATGACCGGGCAAATTCAGCGCATCACCTATGCCGAATTGCAGAACCGCGTGGCAAAGCTGGCGGGGGCCTTGGCCGCGCGCGGTGTCGGCAAGGGCGACCGGGTGGTGATTTATATGCCCATGGTGCCGGAAGCGGCGATTGCCATGCTGGCAGCAGCGCGGCTTGGCGCTGTGCATTCGGTGGTGTTTGGCGGTTTTGCTGCCGCCGAATTGGCTTCCCGCATTGCCGATGCCAAGCCCAAGGCCATCATCAGCGCGTCTTGCGGGTTGGAGCCGGGGCGCGTCGTGAAATACAAACCGCTGATCGATGAAGCGATTGCGCTTTCCCCGCATAAGCCATCCAGCGTGCTGATCCTGCAAAGGCCAGAAGCGCCGTGTGAAATGATAGCGGGCCGAGATGAGGATTTACTGTTGGCCGAAGCGGCCGCCGCGCCGCATGCTTGCGTATCCGTCGCCG
>CAMCEP010000358.1 GCA_945873675.1 Asaia bogorensis | reverse complement strand
TACGGCATCCCCAATCGCCGGCCCCCTCAACTCCACCAATCATCGGCAGGGCAAAAACACTAGCCAAACCAAACCAGCCAGTCAAGCCACAAAATCGACAACCAGTGCAGTGAGCGGGCTTCTAGACCCATCATCCGATGACGTCAAGCACCCACCCAAGCCCTAAACCACGCCGCGAAGCGCGGCACACCCGCTTCAATGGGCGTTTTCGGCTCAAACCCACACAGCGCCTGGATAGCGCTAATGTCAGCAAAGGTCTCCGCCACATCCGTCACCGGCCGCGGCGCATCCTGAATCACCGCCTTTCGACCCAGGCTTTCCTCAAGCACTGCCACGAAGCGGCGCACCTCCACGCTGCGATGATTGCCAATGTTCAACAGGCGCGGCTTGCCATCAGTGGGCGAACGGTCAAGCGCACCAATAATTCCCGAGATAATATCTTCAACAAAGGTGAAATCGCGCTTCAGGCGCCCGCCTTCATACAGGGTAATCGGTCGGCCCGAGAGAATCGCATCCGCGAAAAGCCACGGCGCCATATCAGGGCGGCCCCATGGCCCATAAACCGTGAAAAATCGCAGCCCAGTCTGTGGCAGCCCAAAGATGTGCCCATAGGCTTCACTGATCAATTCATCGGACCGCTTCGTCGCCGCATAAAGTGAGATGGGATGATCAACGCGATCATCCTCGCGATAGGGCAAGTGCGTATTGCCACCATATACCGATGAGGAGCTGGCATAAAGAAAATGCTGAAGACGCGGCAGAGAGCGCGCTGCCTCCAGCATCACAAGATGCCCCATTACATTCGCTTCGATATAGCTATAGGGATCCACCAGCGAATGCCGAACACCTGGCTGCGCTGCAAGGTGAATGATGCGTGTGATATCGTGATACTTTGTAAACAATGCGGTCACCGCTGCTCGGTCAGCGATATTCACCTCCGCAAAGACAAATTCGCGCCGCGCCAAAAGCTGATCGCGCCGCGCATGCTTCAGGCGCAAATCATAGTAAGGCGTCAGGCTATCAATCCCGATCACTTTTTCCCCGCGTGCAAGCAAGGCTTCAGCAACATGCATGCCTATGAAGCCAGCCGCACCAGTCAGGAGAATTGTCATTGCGCAATCAGCCGATCTTCAAGCAATTCCAGGATGGCGTGCCCCAGAGAGATATGCACTTCCTGCACGCGCGCGGTCTCCATGCTTGGCACAATCAGCGCAACGTCACACAGTGCTGCTGCGCCTCCACCATCTCCGCCAAGAAACCCGATGGTGCCAATGCCCATACCACGCGCCACCTGAAGCGCCTTGATAACATTCGGGGAACGGCCAGATGTCGTGATACCGAACAGCACATCACCCCCTCGGCCAAGCCCGGAAAGCGGTCGCGAAAAGACATCCTCAAAGCCATAATCATTGCCGCCAGCCGTCAGCGCGGCCGGGTCAAGCGTCAGCGCTATGGCAGGCCAGGAAGGCCGCTCCACCCGAGACCTGAGGCGCACCAGCAATTCGGTCGCCAGATGCTGCGCATCAGCAGCACTACCGCCATTTCCACAAAAAAACAGCTTCCCGCCTTGACGTAGCGACGCTTCGCAAAGGTCAACGGCCTGAAGGACAAGTCCCGACATGTCGGTCGCCAAATGACGGCGAAGGGCGATGCCGTCTTCCATCATTGCGCGGAAGCGATCAGCTTCGTTCATAAAAGGCTCCTAGTCTGCGTTCCCCGTCAAAAGCGGGGTCAGGCTGAATAGAAAACCGCATAAGCCTTTGTTGTCGTAAGGCCAAGCTCATGGATCCGGCCCGGGTCATTCAAAACCTAAGCGACCTTAAGCTTTCCGAACCATGAGGGCCCCAACCCTCAGGCGCCATCAGTCTTCTGACGCTCCAGTTCGGCGATGCGCCCGCGAAGATTTGCCAATTCAGCCCGTAGCGCCGCAATCTGATCCCCGATCGGGTCGTCTTCAGTATTGCTGAGGCCATAGCCAAGGAATGGATCGGCGCAGGGCGTGCTGACAGGCGGGCGGGCGGGAATGCCAACCACCGTGCATTCTTGCGGGACATTACGCGTCACCACCGCATTGGCGCCAATGCGCGCGCCCTTGCCCACTGTAATCGGCCCCAGAACCTGTGCCCCGGCGCCGATCGAAACACTGGCTTCAATCGTCGGGTGCCGTTTGCCGGGGCTGCCCGAAAGCCCGCCCAAAGTTACGCCATGATAAATCAACACATCATCGGCAATTTCGGCGGTCTCCCCGATCACAACCCCCATGCCATGGTCAATGAAAAGGCGCCGCCCAATCTGCGCGCCGGGATGAATTTCAATGCCGGTTAGAAAGCGGCTGAGGTGCGAAACCAGCCGTCCCGCGCCGCGCCAACCACGCTGCCAGAGCCAATGCGCAAGCCTATGCCACAGCACCGCATGCAGCCCAGCATAACAGAAAATCGTCTCAAGCCATGAAGGCCGCGCGGGATCACGCGCGCGAATACTGCGGCCAATTTCAAGCGCTTCCCTTATCACAGCGCTACCTCACGCAAGCCATGGTGGGATTGGCAGGCCGCGTTCGCGCAAGAATTCCGGATTGAACAATTTGGATTGGTAACGCGCGCCGCCATCACACAAAATGGTTACCACGCGATGCCCCGGGCCCAATTGGCGCGCAACCTTGATGGCTGCTGCAACGTTCAAGCCGGCTGAACCGCCGAGGCAAATGCCTTCCTGCACCAGCAGGTCGAATACCTGGGTAAGCGCTTCTTCATCTGTCACCTGCACGGCGTCATCAATCAGGGCGCGGTCACCTATAAGGTTACCCGGCACGCGCGCGGCCTGGCCAATACCTTCGGTGATCGATGACCCCTCGGGCTTCAATTCGCCCGTCTTGACCCATGAGAAAAGCGAACTGCCCATCGGGTCCGCCAGCACAATGCGCGTCGCCGGGCCGCGCGCCTTCAAGGCGCGTGCAATGCCAGCAAGGGTGCCGCCCGTGCCGCAGGAGCAGGTGAAGGCATCAATCTGACCGCCGGTCTGGTCCCAAATCTCGGGCCCCGTGGTTGCCTCATGCACTGCACGGTTAGCTAGGTTATCGAATTGATTCGCGTAAACCGCGCCGAGCTCCTCAGCCAGGCGGCGACTGAAATGCACGTAATTGCCGGGATCAGAGAACGGCTTGGCCGGCACCAGGCGGAGATCAGCGCCGATCATGCGCAGAAAATCGAGCTTTTCGCGGCTTTGCGTCTCGGGCACTACAATGATGCTGCGATAGCCGCGCGCATTAGCGACCAGCGTGATGCCAATGCCCGT
>CAMCEP010000357.1 GCA_945873675.1 Asaia bogorensis | reverse complement strand
GCTTGGGTCGCGGCGGGCTATGTCGCGTTTTCTGGCGTGAATGTGCCGTCCAAGGCTTTCGGTGAATGGGTGGAACATCATTATGAAACCCCCTCGGTTGATCCCGAGGAGCTAAAGGCGATGATGGATGCCGGCACCGATATGGTGATCCTGGATAGCCGGCCGATGGAAGAATTCAACCGCATGTCCATCCCCGGCGCGGTGGATGTGCCGGGCGGTGAATTGGTCTATCGCATCGGCGAATTCGTGAACCGACCGGAGACGACGGTGGTGGTGAATTGCGCGGGGCGCACACGGTCCATCATGGGCGCTGAATCGCTCCGTAGTGCGGGGATTCCGAACAAGGTCGTGGCGTTGCGCAATGGCACCATGGGCTGGGAATTGGCGGGCTTTACGTGTGATCGCGGCAAGACCGCGAGCTTCCCGCAAGGCACGCCGAAAGGTGCGGCGGAAGCCTTTGCCCGCGCGGATGCCTTCGCGAAGCAGCATGGTGTGGTCTTTGGCACGCGCGCTGATTTGGCGCGGTGGCAGGCGGATGCGTCGCGCAGCACCTATGTTTTGGATGTGCGCGACCCTGCGGAATATGCGGCGGGGCATATGCCGGGCAGCCGTTCAGCGCCCGGTGGGCAATTGGTGCAAGCCACCGATCAATGGGTCGCGGTGCGCCATGCGCGCATTGTGCTGGTGGATGATACAGGCACGCGCGCGCGCATGACCGCTGGCTGGCTCCGGCAATTGGGCGGTTGGGACGTGATGGTGCTGACCGATGGGCTGGCCGGCGCGCTCGCGACCGGCCCCTGGCAGCCGGAAAGCCCGGAAGCGGCAGCGGTGAAACTGCCCAGCCTGACGCCGGAAGAACTTGCGGCCGAAAGCGTGAAGGGTGGGGTGCAGGTGATTGACCTCGCACGTTCCATTGATTTCCGAGATGGGCATATTCCGGGCGCGCATTGGGCCATTCGCACCCGCTTGGATCGGCAGCGTGGCGCGCTTTCGGGCGCGCGGCTGATTGCCATTGCCGCGCCAGATCCGGCGCAAGCGGCTCTCGCCGCACCTGAAGCCGCTGCGCTGACGGGGCTGCCCGTCTATATTCTGGAAGGTGGCACCAAGGCGTGGCGCGCGGCGGGGCTGCCGCTGGAAGCGGATCGGCGTAATCCCACGGATGCGGATTGCGCGGATTTCTATCTGCGCCCTTATGACCGGAATGACGGGGTGGAGGCAGCGATGCGCGAATACCTCTCCTGGGAGATTGATCTGGTGCATGAGGTGGCGAAGGATGGCGATGCCCCCTTCGGCCATTGGCACTGAATGCGCGCCTCCGGCGCCTTGCTGGGCCGCCTTAAGGGCGCGCTTGGCCAAGCGCCGGAGAAGTTTCTTGATGTTTTGCTGCCGCCGCATTGCCTGACTTGCGATGCGCAGGTGGAACGCCAGGGCAGTTTTTGCGCCACCTGTTTCGGCGGGCTGAACCTGATTTCCGCGCCTTTTTGCGCGCGCTGCGGCGTGCCCTTCGCACATGAAGGGGAAGCCGAACGCAGCGCTGATGGCTCCCTGCTTTGCGCGCCGTGCCTCAACCGCGCGCCGGGCTTCGCGGCGGCGCGGGCGGCGCTTCGTTATGATGAGGGTGCGAAGCGCCTGATCCTGCCCTTCAAGCACGCTGACCGCACGGAAATGGCCGTACCGCTCGCGCGCTTCATGGCGCGGGCGGGGGCGGAGATGTTGGCGGCGGCGGATGTGTTGGCACCAGTGCCGGCGCATTGGCGGCGGCTGATTGCGCGGCGCTATGACCAGGCAGCGCTGCTGGCGCAACGGCTGGGCCGGCTTTCGGGCCGGCGGGTTGTGCCGGATTTGCTCCGCCGCACCCGCGCCACGGTGCCGCTCGGCGATAAAGGCGCAGCCGAGCGCGCGGCGCTGGTGGCAGATGCCTTCAGCGTGACCCGCCCCGCGCGCGTTGCCGGCAAGCATGTGGTGCTGGTGGATGATGTCATGACTTCCGGCGCGACGGCCGAGGCTTGCGCGCGGGCCTTGCTGGCCGCCGGTGCCGCGCGGGTGGAGGTATTGGCGGCCGCTCGGGTGCCGGACCCGCGTCTTCGCACGGCTTGACCGGGACCGGTTTCAGACCAATCTTCAGCGCATGGCCAAGATCGAAATCTACACCACCTATTTCTGCCCCTATTGCGACCGCGCCAAGGCGCTGCTTGAGAAAAAGGGCGTTGCCTATCAGGAATATGACTCGCCGCACGGGTCTGATGCCCGCCGCCGCGCGATTGAGAATTCCGGTGGCCGCACCACCGTGCCGCAGATTTTCATCAATGGAAAATCCATCGGCGGTTCGGATGATCTTGTGGCGCTGGACCGCGCTGGCAAGCTGGATGCGCTGCTTGCGGACTGAGCGAAAAGCTCAGCCCTTCACCAGCCGATCATAGACTTCCGGATCGGTGGCGCCTTCCGTTCCAAACAACAGCACGCGGCTTTCAGGCCCAAGGCCAAGCGCGGCGCGCGCATAGGGTTCCTGCATCGCAAGCAGCAGCGCGGCCAAGCCAGCCACCGCGCTTTCGCCCGCCACAATCGGTGGCGTCTGATGCGCGAGTAGCTTCATGCACTCAACCGCGCTTTCATCGGATACCGACATGAAGGCGAAGGCCCCGCGTTCCAATTCCTGCCAGGCGAGCAAGGAAGGCTCCCCACAGGCAAGCCCGGCCATGAGGGTATCAAGATCGCCCGGCACCGTGACGGGCTGACCAGCCTCCGCACTCGCCAGCAGGCAATCAGCCTTGTTGGGTTCGGCGACAATCAGCTTCACGCCCGCGCCAAACCGCGCACGCATCTGCACCGAAACCGCGGCTGCGACGCCGCCAACACCGCCCTGGATGAAAACATGCGTTGGCGCTTCGCTGATTTGGTCCGCGGCCTCATCCGCCATCAACCGATAGCCCTGCATCACATCGCGCGGCACTTCTGTGTAGCCAGGGTAGGATGTGTCGGAGACGACGAACCAAGAATTAGCCTCGGCCTGCTTCTGCGCTTCACGCACCGCATCATCATAATTGCCCGGCACCACGCGAATTTCCGCGCCATATTTGGCGATGGCATCGCGCCGGCCTTGGCTGACGGTTTCATGCACAAAGATCACGCAAGCCGCGCCAAAGCGCTGCGCGCCCCAGGCGACCGAGCGGCCATGATTACCATCTGTTGCGCAACAAACCGTGATCTTCGCTGTTGCTTCCTTGTAGCGGCCTTCGATCAGATCGGCGCTGGTCGCTTCCCGCGCCACATCCCGTTTGGCGAGTTCCGCCTGCAG
>CAMCEP010000356.1 GCA_945873675.1 Asaia bogorensis | reverse complement strand
TGATCATCCTGCGGAGTGACGGTACGCCGACCTATCTGCATGCTGTGGTGGTGGATGATCACGATATGCGCATCACCCATGTGATTCGTGGCGATGACCACCTGACCAATACCTTCCGCCAATGCATGGTTTATGACGCGATGGGCTGGCACCGGCCGCATTTCGCGCATATGCCTTTGATCCATGGCGCGGATGGCGCCAAGCTTTCCAAGCGCCATGGCGCGATATCCGTGCTTGATTTCCGTGAGCAAGGCTATCTGCACGATGCCGTCTGCAATTATTTGCTGCGGCTTGGCTGGGGGCACGGCGATGAGGAATTCATACCGCGTGATCGGGCGGTGACGCTGTTTGACATCAAGGATGTTGGGCGTGCAGCAGCACGCATGGATTATGCCAAGCTCACGCATTTGAACGGGCAATATCTGCGCCTCGCCAATGACGATTTGCTAACGCGAGATGTCCTTGAACGGCTTGCCAAACGCACTGTGCTGTTTGGACCTGATGGTGCCAAGCGCCTGGGGATGCTGATGCCTTCCTTGAAGGAAAGGGCGAAGACGCTGGAAGAACTGACCGGCGCTTCAGTCTTTGCTGTGCAGGATGGCCCGCCCGTTATGGAAGCCAAGGCAGAGGCATTGCTGACGCCCGAAGCAAAAGCGCGCCTTGCCGATCTTGCCGCATTTTTGCAGACGGCGCCCTGGGAGCGTAGCGATCTGGATCAGTGGTTACGCGATTACTGTGAGGTGAAGGGGATCAAACTCGGCATGGTGGCGCAGCCATTGCGCGCGGCGCTGAGCGGCAGCACCACCAGTCCACCGATTGATGCCGTGCTCTGGGCGCTAGGGCGGCAGGAAGCGACGTTGCGCATCCTCGCCGCTGCTGGCTGAGTGTCCACCGAAGATTGTTCAATCGGCGCGGATATTACCGCGCCGAATGACCTCTCCCCATTTGGCCATTTCGGCTTTGATGAAGTCGCCGAATTCCGCGCGGCTATTGCCGCCTGGAACGGCGCCTTGATCAAAAAGCTGCTTGGATATGTCCTGATCCTTCAGGGCGCCTGCCAGGGCACCGTGTAGCCTTTCCAGAATAGGTTCCGGCACGCGTGCCGGCGCGACAAAGCCATGCCAATTATGCGTATCCACACTTGGGTATCCAAGCTCGATCATGGTGGGCACCTCAGGTAGCCAGGGCAGGCGCTGTGCGGAACCAACGGCAAGCGCGCGAATTGTGCCCGCGCGGATTTGTGGCAGCAGGATCGGCAGATCGGCGAGCCCAACCTGAACCTCATTCTGGACCAGCGCAGTGGTGAGTGGTGCGCCGCCGCGATAGGGCACATGGGTCATTTCTATGCCGGTGGCATTCTTCAGCAATTCGCCCGCCAAATGCGGCAGACTTCCCGAGCCGGTCGAGCCTTGGTTGATCTTGCCTGGCTGCGCACGTGCGGCTGCGATCAATTCCTGCAAGCTGCGATAGGGTGTCGCTGATTAAACGACAATCGGTTCTGGAACAAGAACGCCAAGGGTCAACGGTGTCAGATCACGTAGCGGATGATAAGGGGTTCCTCGATCAAGTTGCGGCGAAATGGCGACGCCGCCCGCGCTGCCAAGAACGATGGTGTAGCCATCAGGTACTGCTTTCGCCGCCACATCAACGCCTGTCACACCACCCGCCCCGGGGCGATTGTCAACGATCACTGGCTGCCCGACCGTTGCTGTCATCTTCGCCGCCAATAGGCGGGCCACAATATCGCTCGGGCCGCCGGCGGCAAAAGGTACGATGATGCGTATAGGGCGATTGGGGAAATTCTCCTGCGCTGCAAGCGGGGCGCAAAAGAGCATGGCAAAAAGCGCGGCGGTGAATGATCGTATCATGATGGGCTTTCCTCCTGTTCCGATCTTTTGTTTCTTCGGTTCGGATGCCATGATCGCGAAGATGATGAAGAACTGCAAGTTGTGAAGGAGAAACCTCATTATGAAGATCACCCGGATCGAAACTCGGATTCATCGCAGTGCCTTCACCTATGGGGTTGGCCTCGATGCGGCGGGCGGCACCAGCCGCGCAACAGGCGGCAATCTGGCGCTCAAGACTATGGATACGCTGCTGGTGAAGGTCGAAACGGACCAGGGTATCCATGGCTGGGGGGAAGGGTTCGGCTTTACCCTAGTGGATACAACGCGTGATGCGGTTGATCGGCTGATTGCGCCGGCCTGTCTTGGCCAGGATGCGCGGGATATCGGTGCGCTTAATCGCATGCTGCAAAAGCGCTTTCATAATTTTGGCCGTAACGGTCCTGTGACCTTCGGTATTTCCGCAATTGACATCGCGCTTTGGGATATTGCAGGAAAAATCGCGGGAAAACCCTTGCATGCACTTCTGGGTGATGCGGGTCGAGATACAGTTCGCGCCTATGCAAGCTTGCTGCGGTATGGAAATCCAGAAGATGTCGCGCGCAATGCGGCTGAGGCGGTGCGTCGCGGGTATCGTGATATCAAACTGCATGAAATTGATCTGGGTTGCATTCGTGCTGCGCGTGGCGCAACGCCCGCGGATATCCCCCTCATGCTCGATATAAATTGTGCTTGGGATAGTGAGAGTGACGCGTTGGACTTCTGTGAGGCCGTGAAGAATCTGGGTGTTGCCTGGGTGGAAGAGCCAACCTGGCCGCCCGAGGATCATGCAGCCATGGCGCGGGTACGCGCGGCTTCGCCTTGCGCGATCGCGGCGGGGGAAAATGCATCTAACCCCGAGGATTTTTGCCGCATGATCGAAGCTGGCGCGGCCGGGATCCTTCAACCCAGCGTGACCAAGGTCGGCGGGCTTACCGCGATGCTTGAGGTGGCGGAGCTGGCGCAAGGTGCCGGCCTGCGGGTGGTGCCCCATTGCCCGTATTTCGGACCTGGGCTGCTGGCGAGCCTGCATTTCCTCGCGGCGATGGAGGTGGCCGAGCCCTTGGAGATTTATTTTGCTGACCTTCAGAAACCGCCTTTTGGGCAGCATCTTCTGCCGGTCAATGGTGAAATTTTTGTGCCAAAAGGCCCGGGGTTGGGGTTGGAGCCTGAATGGTGAAGCAAAGGGTGCTGTTCGGTGCCGATAAAAAAATCCTTTTATAACAGTAATTTGAGTATTTTTGTCTCTGTTTCGCGGCATTTGATGCCCCGCTTGACGTCATCGGATGATGGGTCTAGAAGCCCGCTCACTGCACTGGTTGTCGATTTTGTGGCTTGACTGGCTGGTTTGGTTTGGCTAGTGTTTTTGCCCTGCCGATGATTGGTGGAGTTGAGGGGGCCGGCGATTGGGGATGCCGTA
>CAMCEP010000355.1 GCA_945873675.1 Asaia bogorensis | reverse complement strand
GCCAATTCGGAAGCTGACCGCAAGCGTCGTGAAGCCGTGGAAGCGCGCAACCAGCTTGATGCGCTGGTGCATTCCACCGACAAGACGCTGAAGGAAAGCGGGGACAAGGTACCGCCGGCTGAAAAGGTGGAAGTGGAATCGGCGCTTGCCGCTGCCCGCACTGCCATGGAAGGCCAGGACGCTGATGCGATCCGCGAAGCTTCTGAGAAACTGTCCCAGGCTTCGATGAAGATGGGTGAGGCGCTGTACAAGGCTGAACAGGCTGCGCCAAAGCCGGAAGAAGGCGCGGCAGGTGCCGCTGGCGCCTCCAAGGACAAGGTGGTTGACGCCGAGTTCGAGGAAGTGGACCCGAACAAGAAGAAGCCTTCCTGATCCCTTCGGGGTGGTAGCTCCTTTGACCAAAGCGTTCCCCTGGTGCCTGTCGGCAACAGGGGAATTCTTGTGTCCGAAACGGTAGCCCGATCATGGCAAAACGCGATTATTATGAGGTTCTCGGCGTCGCGCGCGATGCGGGCGAGGATGACCTCAAGAAAACCTACCGCAAGCTCGCGATGCAATGGCACCCTGATCGCAATCAGGGCAATGCGGAAGCGGAAGCCAAATTCAAGGAATTGAATGAGGCTTACGATGTGCTGAAGGATGCCGAAAAGCGCGCGGCCTATGATCGCTTCGGCCATGCTGCCTTTGAACAGGGCGGGCCTGGCGGTGGTGGTGGCGGCGGCGGTCCCTTCGGTGGAGGCGGGTTCGAGGATATTTTTGAGGAAATGTTCGGCCGCTTTGGTGGCGGCGGGCGTGGTCAGCGCGCGGCAGCCGGGCGCGGTGCGGATTTGCGCACGCAGGTGGAGGTTTCTCTGGAAGAAGCCTTTGCCGGGGCGAAGAAGACCATCCGCTTCGCGACAAGCGTTTCCTGCGAAGCCTGTAAGGGGGTTGGCGCGGAAGGCGGTGCGGCATCTGGCGTGCAGAATTGCGGTACCTGTCAGGGTAGCGGCAAGGTCAGGGCGCAGCAGGGGTTTTTCCTGGTGGAGCGCACCTGCCCCACCTGTGGCGGCCAGGGCCGCATCATCAAGAACCCTTGCAAGATTTGCCGTGGCGCGGGGCGTGTGCAGCGCGAACGCAACCTGAATGTCTCGGTCCCTGCCGGCGTTGATGATGGCACGCGTATTCGCCTGACCGGTGAGGGTGAGGCCGGGCAGCGCGGCGCGCCGGCGGGTGATTTGTATGTGGATATCGCGGTCAGGCCGCATCCGATTTTCCAGCGCGATGGCGGGAATATTCTGGTGCGCGTGCCGCTGCGGATGACGCAGGCAGCCCTTGGTGGCCATGTGGAAGTGCCAAGCATTGATGGCGGGCGTTCAAAAGTGACAATCCCCGCCGGGACCCAGACGGGCGATCAATTCCGCCTGCGCGGCAAGGGGTTTTCGGTGCTGCGGTCAGCCGCGCGCGGCGATATGTATGTGCAGGTCATGGTGGAAACGCCGCAGAACCTCTCGCCCAAGCAGCGCGAATTGCTGGAGCAATTCGAAGCCGAGGCGGAGAAGGGCGGGCGCACCAGCCCGGAAAGCGAAGGCTTCTTCGCCAAGGTCAAGGAATTCTGGGACGGGTTGGGGCGTTAGGGTTTACGCCTTCGTCGTAACCCGCGAGCGGTTTCAGCCCTCGCGCCAGGTCGGGAATGGGTCGGGCAGGCGCGCCCAGGTGCGTGGCCCGGCGCGCCATTCCTCATCGGTCAAAAGCGTGTTCTGCAATGCCGCGCGCAGCCCTGCCTCATCCATGCCGATGCCGATGAAGACGATTTCCTGGCGACGGTCGCCATGGGGTTCCTGCCAATTCGCCTCGATTGTGGCGCGCCAATCGGGATCATCCGGCCAACGAGAGGCAGGCTGCGCGGCCCACCAGAATCCTGCCGCTTCATGCCGGCCAATGGCGCCGGCCAATTGCCATTCGCCCGCCCAGGGCATGCGCGTCGCCAGCCAGAAAAACCCCTTGGCGCGCACCACGCCCGGAAGATCACCTTCAATGAAGCGCTTGAAGCGTTCCGGATGTACCGGGCGGCGTGCCCGCCAGACAAAGCTGGTGATGCCGAATTCAACGCTTTCCGGCAAATGCTCGCCTGAAAGCGCCTTGATCCAACCAGCGGAACGGCGCGCCGCATCAAAATCAAAGCGCCCGGTATGAAGGATATGGCCAAGCGGCACCGCCCCCTTGGTGCAGCCGAGGATTTCCGCATTGGGGTTGAAGGTGGCCAGCAGCGCGGCCAGGCGGCGCAATTCCGCCTCGCTCACCAAATCCTGCTTGTTGACGATGATGACATCGGCAAATTCAATCTGTTCGATTAGCAAATCTACCAGCAGGCGGGTATCTTCGGGGCCGGCGCTTTCACCCCGCGCGGCCAGGCGGTCGGCGCTGCCGTAATCGCGCAGGAAGCTTTGCGCATCCACCACCGTCACCATGGTATCAAGGCGCGCAACATCGCCAAGGCAGAAGCCATCTTCGGTGCGGAAATCAAAGGTCGCAGCCACGGGCATGGGTTCGCTGATGCCCGTACTTTCAATCAGCAAGGCATCGAAGCGCCCTTCGGCTGCAAGCTTGGTCACTTCCTGCATCAAATCCTCACGCAGGGTGCAGCAGATGCAGCCATTGGACATTTCAACCAGTTTTTCTTCGGTGCGCGAAAGCGTGCCCGCATTGCCGACCAGGGCTGCGTCTATATTCACCTCACTCATGTCATTCACAATGACCGCCACGCGCTTGCCTTCGCGATTGGCCAGGACGTGGTTGAGCAGCGTGGTCTTGCCCGCACCAAGAAAGCCCGACAGCACCGTGACCGGCAGTCTTTTATCCAATGCATTCATGGCAGAAATCCCGGTTCATCAATACAAAACAGCAATCGGCCCCGGCGGTTTTCCGACAAATGGGAAACGGGCGGGGAGCGGTGCAAGCAGGCATCGCCAAGCGCCGCCGGATGGGCGCGGCCTTTTACCAGCGCCACGGCGCAGCTTGGGATTTGGTGCGGCGCGCGGCATTGCGGCCCACACATGGTAAATTGCGTGCCCGGGCCATGATAAGTGCAAAGCAGGCGCAGCCTGACCGCATCGCAGTGATAGCGTCGGCAGGAATCATCATTCACACCCGCAAGGCTCGCACGGATTTCCGATTTTTGCGTGATGGTGGCAAAGAAGCGACCCAGCAGCAGCATATCTGACAGCAGCGCCGCAGAGGCAGGCGCGGGAAGTTCCTGCACAATCTGGTCCACCGCATCTTCCGGACTGCCGCGGCCAATGGCGCCAAAGGGCAGGTGCTGCAACA
>CAMCEP010000354.1 GCA_945873675.1 Asaia bogorensis | reverse complement strand
AAGCTGGATTTTGAGGCCATGTCGGCGGCTGAAATCGCCGCGGCCAAGCAGGAAATCCGCAAGCTGACCCTGCCGCTTGATGAAAAACCGACGCGGCGCTTTCGCACGCATCCCGCCGGGCGCGTTGTGGATTTGCGCGCCACACTTCGCCAAAGCCTGCGGCTTGGTGGCGATATCTTGAAGCTTGAACACAAGCAGCGCGTGGAAAAGCCACCACCCTTGGTGGTGCTGTGTGACATTAGCGGCAGCATGGCGCGTTATGCGCAAATCCTGCTGCATTTCCTCCATGCCGTCACCAATGAACGGGACCGGGTGCATAGTTTCCTGTTCGGCACCAGGCTGACGAATGTGACGCGGCAATTGCGCCATCGCGATCCGGAATTCGCGTTCGAAATGGTGTCCCACATCGTCCCCGATTGGTCGGGCGGTACGCGGATTGGCGAAAGCCTTGGCCTGTTCAACAAGCTTTGGGCCAGGCGCGTGCTGGGCCAAGGTGCCGTGGTGCTACTGATCACCGATGGGCTGGACCGCGAAGGCGCGGCGGGGCTGGCGGAGGCCACGGATCGGCTGCGGCAATCCTGCACGCGTCTGATCTGGCTCAATCCGCTGTTGCGTTTTTCGGGCTTTCAACCGAAATCCCAGGGCATTCGTGCCATGCTGCCCCATGTGGATGATTTCCGGCCCGTGCATAATCTTGAAAGCCTGCGCGCACTGATCCAAACCTTATCCGATCCGCGCACCGGCCAAAGCAGAAGGATGATGGTCGCATGACCCAGAACGACAATGCCGAAGATATCCTGGCCATCGCCGCCAATTGGAAGGCAGCGGGCGAAGATGTGGCCATAGCGACCGTGGTGGAAACCTGGGGGTCTTCGCCGCGCCCGGCAGGATCGCGGCTGGCCATCACCAAATCGGGCAAGCTGGCGGGGTCTGTCTCAGGCGGCTGTATTGAAGGGGCCGTCGCGGATGCCGCGCGGCAATCCATGGCGTCAGGCGCGCCGCAATTGCTCGATTTCGGGATTTCCGATGAGCGTGCCTGGGAAGTCGGGCTTTCCTGCGGCGGCAAGGTGAAGGTGTTTGTGGAGCCGCTGTCATGAAATCCACAACCCTTGCCCGGCTGCAAGCCGAACGCGCCGCCAAGCGCGCGGTGGTGCTGCTCACACGCCTTTCCGATGGCGCGCAGTTGCTTTGGCCCGGTGATGAGATGCCGGCGGAATTGGTCGAGGCCTCCAAGGCCGCACTCGGCAGCGAAGAAGCCGGCAATGTAGCGCTGGGGGATGAGACCTGGTTCATCCACCCGCATAATCCGCCGCTGCGGATTATTGTGGTGGGGGCAGTGCACATCGCGCAAGCCATGGCACCCATGGCCGCACCGCTTGGCTTTTCCATGGTGGTGGTGGACCCGCGCCGCGCCTTTGCCAGTGAAGAACGCCTGCCCGGTATCACGCTTTCCACCGATTGGCCGGATGAGGCGATGGAAGCCCTCGCCCCCGATGCGCGCACCGCGGTGGTAACCCTGACGCATGACCCGAAGCTGGATGATCCTGCCTTGGATGCGGCGCTGAAAAGCGAGGCGTTTTATATCGGCGCGCTCGGCAGCCGGCGCACCCATGTGAAGCGCGTGGCACGTTTGACGGAATTGGGCCATGGCGCTGAGGCAATGGGCCGGATCCATGCGCCGGTCGGGCTCAATATTGAAGCCATCACAGCGCCGGAAATTGCGCTTTCCATCATGGCGGAAATTGTCGCGGCGCGGCGCGGGGCGGCGCTTGGTGCTGTGCGGCCCATTCCCGGTGTTGCGGTATGATTTTTGGCCCGACGCGGCTTGAAGAAGCGAAAGGCGCGATCCTGGCGCATACGATGCGCCTGACCGGCCGCGTCCTGAAGAAAGGCACGGTGCTGGATGATGGCGCCATCGCCGCGCTACGAGACGGCGGCCATCGCGAAGTGATCGCTGCGCGGCTTGAAGTGGGTGATGTGCCAGAAGATGAGGCTGCGGAAAGGCTGGGCCAAGTGCTGGCCGTGCCCTTGCTTGCGCGTTCCCGTGCGGCCACGGGGCGCGTGAATATCCTGGCGGAGACCGCTGGGCTTTTGGTGCTGGATACCAAGCGCATCGCGCGCATGAATGCGGTGGATGAAAGTCTCACGCTTGCGACGCTACCGAATTTCACGCCCGTCAACACCAAAGAAATGGTCGCGACCATTAAGGTCATTCCCTTCGCCGTGCCGGGGCAAATGCTGGGTGTGGTGGAAGCTGTCGCGAAAAGTGGCGCGGGGCCGGTGCTGGCCATTCATCCTTTCCGTGCCTTGAAAGTTGGCCTGGTGCTGTCTGAATTGCCCGGCATCAAGGAAAGCGTCATGGAAGGCGCGATTGAAGCGACGGAAGAACGCATCGCGGGTCTTTGCGGCACGCTATTGCCGGTGGAACGCGTGCGCCATGATACGGTCGCGATTTCCGATGGGCTGTCTCGGCTCCGCCGCGCGGGGGCCGAGATGCTGCTGGTGGCCGGCGCTTCCGCCGTGGTGGATCGGCGCGATGTTGGCCCCGCCGCGATTGTGCGCGCCGGCGGCGTGATTGATCATTTCGGCATGCCGGTTGACCCCGGCAATCTGCTCTGCCTTGGGCATATCGGCAAAATCCCAGCCATGGTGCTGCCTGGCTGTGCGCGGAGCCCCAAGCTGAATGGCTTTGATTGGGTGCTGCAACGGCTTTTTGCGGGTCTGCCTGTGACGCCGGAAGATATCGGCGCCATGGGCGTTGGCGGCTTGCTCAAGGAAATCGAACTGCGGCCCCTGCCGCGCGAACAGGCGCCGCGCACGCCACCGCCGGCCCTTGCGCCGCGCCGCGGGCGCCGCGTTGCAGCGATTGTGCTGGCCGCGGGACGGTCTCGCCGCATGGCGCCGCTGAATAAACTGCTGGTCACAGATAATGATGGCGTGCCCATGGTGGTGCGCGTGGTGGAACAGGTGCTGGCTTCCCATGCGCGGCCGATCATTGTGGTAACCGGCCATGAGCATGACCGGGTAGAGGAAGCGCTTGCCGGCCGCGCCGTGCAATTCGCGATTGCCGAGGATTACGCGGAGGGGCTTTCCGCATCACTGAAGGCAGGGCTGCAAGCTTTGCCCGAAGATATTGAAGGCTTCATGGTGTGCCTGGGCGATATGCCGCTGGTGAGTGCGGCCATGCTTGATCGACTGATGGCGGCCTTTGATCCGGAAGAAGGCCGCGCGATTGTGATGCCCACCTTCCGCGGCAAGCAGGGCAATCCCATGCTGTGGTCACGCGAATTCCTGCCCGAGATGCTGGC
>CAMCEP010000353.1 GCA_945873675.1 Asaia bogorensis | reverse complement strand
AAACGCAGCGTGCGCGCGGCGGTTTGGCCGGTGGCAAAACGCGGCGCGGCGAGTGCGGCGGCCGTGGCGGCAAGCAATGGGCGACGTGCAATCATGGCTCAGGGCTCCTTGCTGATGTGCCAAGCATGTCTTGGCGTGGGGCAGGGCGCAAGCCAACCCCTTGGACAGTATCTTCATCAGCGCTAGGCTGCTGGAAAAGGGGATGATGGCAAGCCCCAAGCCGGAGGAGGACTTCATGGCATTTATGGTCAAGCGTCGCACATTGGCACGCCTTGGTTTCGGGGCGGGTGCCATTCTGGCCGCGCCAAGTCTTGGCCGCGCGCAGGGCAGTTTTCCCGAGCGCACTGTTGAAGTGGTGACGCATGCCGGCGTTGGTGGTGGTACGGATATCACCGCACGCATGATGATGGTGCAGGCGCCAAGCGAATTCAAACAGGAATTCGTTGTGGTCAATCGCACCGCCGGCAGTGGCGCGCAGGCGCTGCAATATTTGGCATCCAAGCCCGCAGATGGGCATACGATTATCCTGGTGACGCAGACCCATTTGCTGACCCAGCTGCGCAATCGCAATGTGCCGCAGTTTCCCGAGCTTGTGCCGCTGGTGCGCGCAACCGATGATCCGCAGCTTGTGCTGGTGCGGCGCGAAAGCCCCTTCCGTACCGCGGCTGATCTGGTTGCTGCTGGCAAGCAGCGTTCGCTCCGCTTTGGTGGCACGCATGTGGGCGGCGTTGACCATATCTCTATTTTTGCCTTTGGCCGCGCGGCAGGTTTGCAGCAGCCAACCCTGGTGCCCTTCCGTGGTGGTGGAGAGATTGTGATTAACCTGGTCGGTGGTAATACCGATTCCGCCCTGGTCAATCCTGCGGAAGCGGAAGCGCAGTTGCGTTCCGGTGAATTGCGCCCGCTGCTCGCCCTTTCCGAAAAGCGGCTTGCCGGCTTTCCTGATCTGCCGACAGCGAAGGAGGCCGGCATTGATTGCGTTGCTTCCACCGTGCGCGGCTTTTGCGTATTGCGGGGAACGCCGGAAGATCGGGTGGCGCGGCTGGAAGAAGGCTTGCTCCGCGCCATGTCTGGCCCGATTTTCAAGACCTATCTCGAAAACACGGGCCAATCACCGGATAGCGTAGTGGGGCGCGCCGCCTGGGGGGCGCAGCTTCAGGCCTTCCATGACAGCGGGCGGGAAGCGCTGCAGGCGCTTGGCTTGCTGCGCTGATGCGCGGTGCGCGCAACCCGAATCACGCCATCGCCGCCAGTATTGCGGCGGTGGCCTTCGCTGCCATTGCCGCGACCTTCACCTTTGAACCTGTGCCGCCTGGTCTGCCCGGGCTTGGCGCGGTGGAGTTTCCGCGCCTGGTATCGGCAATCCTTGTGTTGCTGGCGCTGATCCTGGGGCTAACTGCGGCTTCCCCAGCAAATGAGGAAGAAGCGCCGCGCATTTCTTCCCGCGCTTGGCTTATTTTTGCGATCTGCCTTGGGTTTCTGCCGCTCGTCCAGATCATTGGCATGATCCCGGCGATCCCGGTTTTTCTGGTGGTGATGGGACTGCTTTGGGGTGGTACGGCCTGGCCCACGCTGCTGCTTTCAGCGCTAGGCATGGGCATCGCCATTTGGCTGGTCTTCGTGAAAATTTTCCGCCTGACCCTGCCCAAGGGCTGGCTTGCCACCTTGCTGGGGTTTTGAGTGATGGAAGGGTTTTTGGGTGGGCTTGCGATTCTGATTGATCCCTGGGTCATGTTCATGGTGTTTCTTGGCACCGTGCTTGGGATTTTTGTCGGCGCACTGCCGGGGATTTCGGGCAGCACCACCATCGCGCTGATGCTGCCCATGACAATCGCTATGGGACCGATTCCGGCGATTTGTTTTCTGGGGGCGATTTATTGCGCGGCGAATTTTGGTGGGTCCATCACCGCCATTATGGTGAATGCGCCAGGTGATCCTTCGGCCAGCGCAACTGCGCTTGAAGGCTATAAGATGGCGGAAAAGGGCCAGGCGGGTCTGGCACTTGGCATGTCCGCGGTTTCTTCGGCGATTGGCGGCATATTCTCGATTTTTGTACTGATCGTTGCGGCACCCTTGCTGGCGCGCGCGGCCTATTCTTTTGGGCCGCCGGAATATTTCGCGCTGGCCGTATTCGGGCTTTCCATGTGCGCGGCGATTGGCGGGGATAGCGCGGTCAAAAATCTGATCGCTGCTGCACTTGGTGTCCTGATCGCGACGGTGGGCATGGATCTGACCACGGGGATTGAGCGCTTCGCCTTCGGCATTGATGAACTGGCCGATGGCATCAAATTTGTTCCTGTGTTGATCGGGCTTTTCGCGGTGGGCGAAATGCTGGATCAGGTGGTGCGCCGCGCGGAGAAAGCGAAAATCATCGCCATGGATGCGGCGCGCGTGCCGGGCATGGCGGAGTTTCGCAAATGCAACCGCTCCATCTGGATTGGCAGCGCGATTGGTACCTTCATTGGCGCGCTGCCTGCGCTTGGTGCCACGACGGCCGCACTCATTGGCTATAATGAAACGCGCCGTTGGTCCAAGCATAAGGAGGAATTCGGCAAGGGCAGTATTGAAGGTGTTGCGGGGCCTGAGGCTGCGAATAATGCCGCAGTTGGCGGTTCCATGGTGCCAACGCTTGCCTTGGGCATTCCAGGTAGTGCGACAACGGCCATTATTCTGGCTGGGCTGATCGTGCAGGGCGTACGGCCTGGGCCGCATCTTTTCACGGAGCAGCCGACTTTGCTTTACGCCGTATTCGCTTCGATGTTGGCGGCCAATCTTTTCTATCTTGGGCTTGGGCTTTACATGGCAAAGTTCTTCGCGCGGATTTCTTTGGTGCCGCCCGCAATCCTGTGGCCATCCGTGTTTGCGCTTTCGATCATCGGTGCCTATGGGCCGGATCAATCCATGGGCGATGTCGTCATCATGCTTGTGGCGGGCGTGGTGGGTTTTCTGTTTCGCCGTACCGGGTTTTCGCCCGCGCCTTTGATCATGGGGTTGGTGCTGGGTGGCAAAATGGAAGAAACACTCAAGCAATCGCTGATCATCTTTGGCGATGATGTCAGCCAATTCGCCACGCGGCCGATTGCGATGACGCTGCTTTGCATCACCGCTATCGGGCTATTATGGCCGCTGGTCGGAAGGCTTTGGCGGATGCGCTGAGGCGTTTCAGCGCTGTGTTGGGTAGTACAGTGCGACGGTATGCGTGGCCTCGGCAAAAATCAGCCAGCGTTCCACCAATAGCCCAGCGACGGCGCTGGCGGCGGCAAGCAGGCCAAAAGCCATGGCCGCGCTACCGCCCAGGATAATGGCAAGG
>CAMCEP010000352.1 GCA_945873675.1 Asaia bogorensis | reverse complement strand
CCCATGACCGAAGATTTGCCCAACCCCGCCCTGCTGCCTGCCGGCTTCGCCGATCTGCTGCCGCCCGATGCGGCGCGGGAGGCTGCTTTGGTGGAAGCCATGATGGCCGCCTTCGCCCAGCATGGCTATGAACGCGTCAAGCCGCCGCTGTTGGAATTTGAAGACAGCCTACTGACAGGCTCGGGCGCCGCGGTGGCGGATCAGACTTTTCGTCTGATGGACCCCGTCAGCCAGCGCATGATGGGGCTGCGCGCCGATACCACGCCGCAAGTGGCGCGCATTGCCGCAACCCGGCTGGCGGCTGAGCCGCGCCCCTTGCGGCTTTGCTATGCGGGGCAGGTGCTGCGCGTGCGCGGGACACAATTGGCGCCCGAACGCCAGCTTCCCCAGGCCGGGATTGAAGTGATTGGCAGTGATGCGATTGAAGCCGATGCCGAAGTGGCGATTGTGGCCGTGGAAGCCTTGGCGGCGATTGGCGTCGCACCCGTCAGCCTGGATGTGACGCTGCCTAGCCTGACCCCCATTCTGCTTGATGCCGCCGCACTTGCCGCTCCGCTGCGCGCCAGCCTGGCCCGCGCGCTGGACCGCAAGGATAGCGCGGCGGTGGCGGCTTCGGTGCGCGATTCGGGTGCCGCGGTATTGCAAGCCTTGCCCGCATTGATGGCGGCTTCCGGCCCGGCCCAGGCTGCGCTTGCGGCCTTGCAGCAGGCGGAGCTCCCCGCCGCCGCACGCGCGCTTGCCAATGATGCCGCGGCGATCATTACCGCTATTGCGCGACGGGCGCCGGCGCTGCGTATCACACTCGATCCCGTGGAGTTTCGCGGCATTCGCTACCATACCGGCGTTGCCTTCACGCTTTATGGCCCGGGGCTTGGCGGGGAGCTTGCGCGCGGTGGGCGTTATGTTTCCCACAACGGCGAACCGGCCACGGGCATGACACTTTACCCGGATGCGGTATTGCGCGCGGCACCGCGCAGCGCAGAACCGGCGCGGGTTTTCATCCCGCTCGGCGCCGATGGTGCGGCGATGCGCGCGGAAGGTTTTGTTACTGTTGCGGCGCTTTCGGCGGAAGATACCCCCGAAAGCCTGCGTTGTTCTCATGTGCTTCAGGAAGGGCGCGCTGTGGCGCTGCCTCGGAAAGGTTAGAACCATGGCCAATGTCGCCGTGATCGGTGCCCAATGGGGTGATGAAGGCAAGGGCAAGGTTGTTGATTGGCTTGCCTCCCGCGCGGATATCGTGGTGCGCTTCCAGGGCGGGCATAATGCCGGCCATACGCTGGTGGTGGGCGATCAGACCTATAAGCTTTCGCTGCTCCCTTCAGGTGTGGTGCGCGGCAAGCTTGGCATTATCGGCAATGGCGTGGTGCTGGACCCGGAAGCGCTGCTGGCCGAAATCGCCAGAGTCACGGCGCAGGGGCTTTCCGTGACGCCCGAGAATTTGCGCATTGCCGATAATGTGCCGCTGATCCTGCCGCTGCATCCGGCACTCGACAAGGCGCGCGAAGCGGCGCGCGGCGATGCGAAAATCGGCACCACCGGGCGCGGCATTGGCCCCGCTTATGAAGACAAGGTAGCGCGACGGGCGATTCGCTTGTGTGATCTGGCGGAACCCGAAACCCTGTCCGACAAGCTTGATGAATTGCTCCGCCATCACAATACGCTGCTGCGCGGGCTTGGTGCGCCGGAATTCGAAAAACAGGCGCTGCTCGATAGCTTGCTCGCGCTCGCGCCAAAGCTGCTGCCCTTTTCGGAAGCGATCTGGGAACGCCTGGATGAGGCGCGCAGCAGCGGCAAGCGCGTGCTGTTCGAAGGTGCGCAGGCCGTGATGCTGGATGTGGATCACGGCACCTACCCCTATGTCACCAGCAGCAATACGGTTGCCGGCAATGCCGCCGCCGGGGCGGGTATTGGGCCGGATGCGATTGGCTTCGTGCTCGGCATTGCCAAGGCCTATACAACCCGCGTCGGTTCCGGCCCTTTCCCGAGCGAATTGCATGATGAAATCGGCAAGCGCCTGGGTGAACGCGGCCATGAATTCGGCACCGTCACCGGGCGCCCGCGCCGCTGCGGCTGGTTTGATGCCTGCATGGTGCGCCAGGCGGTGAAGGTGGGCGGGGTACAGGGCTTGGTTTTGACCAAGCTTGATGTGCTGGATGGCCTTACCGAATTGAAGATCTGCACCGGCTATAACGTGAATGGCCAAGTGATGAAGCGGCTGCCCACGGGGCAACGCGCGCAAGCGGCAGCGGAACCGATTTTTGAGGTGATGCCGGGCTGGCCTGGTTCCACCCGCGGTGCCCGTTCCTATGCCGAATTGCCGGCCGAAGCGGTGAAATATATCCGCCGGATCGAGGAATTGGTGGAAGCCCCTGTGGTGCTGCTTTCCACCAGCCCCGAGCGTGACGACACCATCATGATGCGCGACCCCTTTGCGGGGTAGCTGATGGCCGCACCCCCGCTTCTGATCCTGCAGGATATCCGCCTGGGCTTTGGTACCACGCGGTTGCTGGATGGCGCCTCGCTTTCCGTGGCCCCTGGCGAAAGGCTGGCACTGGTCGGGCGGAATGGCTCGGGCAAGTCAACGCTGTTGAAGATTGCCGCTGGGCTGATCGAACCGGAAGGCGGCACGCGCTTTCTGCAACCAGGTGCGACGCTGCGCGTTTTGGATCAGGAACCTGATCTTTCCGGTTTCGCCGATGTGATGTCCTATGTCGAAGCTGGGCTTGGCCCGGCGGATGATGCGTATCGCGCGCGCTATTTGCTGGAAAGCCTGGGGATGAGCGGCGCGGAAGCGCCTGCCGCGCTTTCAGGCGGAGAGGCGCGGCGTGCCGCCTTGGCGCGCGCTTTGGCGCCCTCGCCCGATATTTTGCTGTTGGATGAACCGACCAATCACCTTGATCTGCCGGTGATTGAATGGCTGGAAGCGGAGCTGGCGGCGAGTGCATCGGCGCTGGTGCTGATCAGTCATGATCGGCGCTTTCTGGAAAGCCTTTCGCGCGCCATGGTCTGGCTGGATCGCGGCACCACGCGCCGCCTGGAACAGGGCTTTGGCGCTTTTGAGGGCTGGCGCGACCAGGTGCTGGAAGAAGAAGAACGCGATGCGCATAAGCTTGCGCGCAAAATCGTCCGTGAAGAACATTGGCTGCGCTATGGCGTAACCGCGCGGCGCAAGCGCAATGTAAGGCGGCTCGAAAACCTGCAAACCTTGCGCACCAAGCGCCGAGAGCGCAGCACCGCGCCCGGGCGTGTGAGCATGGCCGCGACCGAGGCTGGCGGGTCCGGTAATCTGGTGATTGCCGCTGACAATATCAGCAAATCCTTTGGTGA